>NZ_PJAV01000121.1:0-55225 GCF_002836695.1 Pseudoalteromonas sp. 78C3 | reverse complement strand
ATTTATTCTCTTTATTATAAAATGATGAAATATATATTTAACTAACTGTTGTAATTATTATGTATTAATAAGGAAAGATCAATTCAGTTAAAAGGATTGCTTTTTCAATTTTTATATTTTACCTCAAGAATTATTAACGCCCGCTAAACCAAACTCTCTAAAGCTGATTTAATATCAGGATGATGAAAACGATAATTATGAACGAGCGCCTTTTTAGGGACTACAAATTGTCCCGTTGTTAGTAAGTCTGACATTTCACCCATTAATAGTTTAAGTACTGCAGTGGGCATAGTGATAAATGCAGGTCGCGATAACGCCTCGCCTAAGCTTTTACCAAATTGAGCATTGCTTACAGGATTTGGCGCAGTTGCGTTAACAGGGCCAGATATTTCTGGATGCTTAATAATAAAGAGTATTAGCTGAATCATATCGTCGATGTGTATCCACGACATTCCTTGCTCGCCATTACCAATTGGGCCGCCTAAACACAATTTAAAGGCAGGGAGCATTTTACTTAATGCTCCACCTTTTTTAGCTAAAACAATACCCGTGCGCAAAAGGCACACTCTGGTGTGTTCTGATTGCGCGAGTAGCGCTGCATTTTCCCAGTCTTTACAAAGCTGGTGGCTAAATTCGTCGTGTGGGTTTTCAAAAGTTTCATCAATAGGGTTACTATTTTGTCGACCATAAAACCCAACGGCGCTTCCAGATATATAAGTATGCGGGGCAGTGCTACAAGCTTTAATAGCTTCACTAATTTGTTGTGTAACACCAATACGGCTGTCGCGTATTATTTGCTTTTGTTTGTCGCTCCAGCGTTTATTTACAATAGGTTCGCCAGCTAAATTAATAACAATATCAACAGTGTTAAAATCTACTGCATTGACATTGCTTACGGCTTTAACTTTATGGCCCAATAATACGTTTGCTTTAGTCGGATTTCGGCTAAGCACAGTAACAGTATTATGATGAAGTAAAAAAGGGCATAAGTGCTTACCAATTAATCCCGTCGCGCCAGTAACAAATATATGCATTATTAATCCTTACAATAAAATAGTAGCAAGTGATTAAAAAACATACTCGCTAGCAAACAGCTTTGCAAATTTATACGTAAAACAGGCTTTTATGATCACTTCGTAATTATTTCATTTAATTACCTTTTGCCTTACACTAAAGCCATATCATTAATAAAAGGATTAATAAATTGGCAAGTTTAACTGGAGTAAATAAAAGCTTAATAGTTTTTGCTTCCTTAGTGGTCGTACTCGCGGGGATAAAAGCGGCAAGTGTAATTATTATTCCGTTTATTTTGGCGGCGTTTATTGCCATTATTTGTAATCCGCTTATCAAGTTTTTTGCGCGCTACAAAATTCCTAAAGGCATTGCTGTTATGTTGGTAGTGCTTATTATAGTTGGCTTAGGTGTAAGCCTTGGCGGGCTTGTAGGGCAATCAATAAACGATTTTTCGCAGCAACTTCCTGAGTATAAAACACAACTCAAAGAAGAATTTGTATGGCTTGTAGATTTAGCATCTCAATACAACATACTGATTAATAAAGAACAGTTAATCAATATGTTCGACCCAGGTAAAATGGTTGATGTAGCCACTAATATGCTCACCGGTTTAGGTGGCGTAATGGCAAACATGTTTTTAATTATTTTAACCGTTGTTTTTATGTTGTTTGAAGGGCCAATGCTAAGCAAAAAAATACACATGGCACTTGAAGATCCCGATAGCAAAATGAAGCAAATTGACCGCTTTTTAGAGTCTATTAATTCATATCTGGCAATTAAAACGCTAGTAAGTTTAGGTACGGGTATTATTGCTGCGTTTTACTTATGGATTTTAGACGTTGACTACTTTGTGCTGTGGGGGGTATTGGCATTTATGTTCAATTACATTCCTAATATTGGGTCAATTATTGCGGCTGTACCGGCTGTATTACTTGCGCTTATTACTCAAGGTCCGTTAATTGCGGGATTGGTTGCTGCAGGTTATTTAACAATAAATACGGTAATGGGCAATATTGTAGAGCCTAAGTTTTTGGGCAAAGGGCTGGGTCTTTCAACGCTAGTGGTATTTTTATCATTAATATTTTGGGGCTGGTTATTAGGTACTGTGGGTATGCTTTTATCTGTGCCATTAACTATGATTGTAAAAATAGGTTTAGAAGCCAGTGCTGAAGGTAAGTGGGTTGCCACTCTACTAGGCAGTGGCGAAGACGTTGCTAAAAATAACTAACATTTATAACCATCAAGGGCTGTAAAATTAAAGCCCTTGATGGTTAAGTTATCAGTAAATACAGGGCTATTAATTAACAAAAAATTTAATAGCGTCATCCACCGCGTTTATTGCGCCTTCTAAATATCCTGCTTCTTGTTTTGCAAACTCACTCGCTACAAAATGAATGTTCAAGTTATTTAATTGCTCATCTAAGCCTGAAAAATCAAATTCTGGGTGCTGCGAAGGCTGAGTTTGATCGTCTCTATTAGCTACAAACTTATCGTCTGCCCAATCTTTAATAAAATACCCCGTTGCCTTTTCAGCATCTTTACCATAAAAGTAGCTAAGCTGCTGGGCACAGGCTTGAATTAATTGCTCTTTAGTTACTTGGTTTCTTGATAAGTAGGGCACACCTATAAAGCCAAATAATGCGGCGTAATTGCCATCTTCAGCACTGGCATCGTGAATTTCGACCATTGGGCCTACGCGACTAAAGCATTGTCCTGATAAGTTTTTATCACGCCAAAATGCATGTTCAAAAGTAGCTATAAATTTGGCTTGTCCTGCCATCCATGTAGGTACACTACTAAGGCGGTTTATGAGCGTTTGAGTAGCCCATAGTTCAGGTGTTAAGTGTGTTGTAACCATACGAGCAGGAATTGCTGAAATTAGTTTTTCAGTAGTAAAGTGCTTTATATTACCTAAGTGATTAACTGTAATTTGCCAGTTATTATCACCTTTTTTAAGCTCAGTGACATTGTGTTCTAATAACACTGAATCAGGATTAAGTTGCTCGTATAAGGCAGTTATTAGGGTATTCATGCCGTGCTTAAGCCTAAATAACTGCATATCTCCAGCACCTGCAATTTGTTGAGGTTGCTTGGAATTAGGCGCTTGATATAACACATCACCTTTGTTGTATTGCTCAAATATACTTAAGCGGAGTGACTTTACTAAAGCTTGAATTTTTGGTTGGTGGGGAAATATCCACGTAGGACCCAAATCAAAACTAACATCGTTATTTATTGGTGATTGCGCAGCAAAAATTCGGCCGCCTAATTGCGATTTGGCTTCCAGTAATAAGTACTCAATATTAAGCAGTTGTAATTTATACGCACTGTATAAGCCGGCCAGTCCGCCACCTATAATTATTACTGGTTTAGTCATTTGTTTACCTATTAGCTATTTAGCAATCTACTAGTAGGTAGTTTGTTTTGATATGAATAAATTGTCAAGTAGACTAAAGGGAACTAGTAGTGAAACGTAATACCAATCTGCTTATATACGAGGTCTATTTAACGTTAAGAAAATTACGCTAGAACTAGGCAAAAATTTTTGTATCTAGTTGTTCTAAATAAAAAATTTTTAACGACGTTATAGTGCAATTTAATTCGTTAAATTGATCAAAGATTTATGCAGGTTGGTATAATCTATACCAATTTTATTAAACTAAAAAGGGAGCATTTAAATGCTCCCTTTTTTATACTTTTAAAAACGCCATTGCGCATTTAGCATTATTTGCTGCTGCGAGATTCGTTCATTAAATCCAATTGGCTCTCTATTTTTTGCAGCACTTTTAAGTGCAGAACCTTCAACCCCTATTTGTAGTTTATTAGTGAGCTGGTAGCGCCATGTTGCGGTTAAGCCTTCCCCATTGCTGGCATTAGGGTCAAACGCAGTTGTGTCGTTGTCAGTAACTTTAAAATAATCATAACGTACTGAAACTCGATGTTTGCCTTCTTTATGGCTCAGCATTAAATAATGGCTATAAAAAGCATTATCAATTAATGCGTTACTGCCCATTTCAGTTTTACCATTAAGTACCTGTGCTATTAAACGTGTTTTACTATTAAACTTATAAAGCCAAGCGGCGCTTGTAAAGCGAGTATCCCAAGCATACTGCCCTGTACTAATATTAAGTGTGGTTGGGTCGCCATTATTGTTGTAATAATAAATTCGAAATTGTGATTTTTTTAAGTAATCCCAATGTACGCCAGCGTAATAGCCAAAACGACCGTCTACTTCTTCAAACGGTAAAACCTGATTAGCCTGCCAACGTAATTCGTATGCATTTAATGCCGCTATAGGCGCAAATTTAATACTTTCGTTAAATGTAGTTTGTCTATCGTGTAATGCAAAACCACGCCACGCAAGTAAAGTACCGGCAGGATCATTGCCTTTAAATGTAGCACCTACAAAACTAAAGCTATGAGCGCTGTTAAAACGTTTTGCTGGGCGCTTAATAGTTACCTCTGCGCCAACAGTGCGTACTTCCTCGCCTATCCAGCTATTAATAGCTGAGTTTGTATAGTTATAAGGAGAAGTCCACCCTATATCAGGATTTTCAAGCGACATAAGTGGGTAAAAGCCCCCCACGCGCATGTGCCATTTATAGTTGCTGTTAGATAGCGGCTGATACTTTATATAAGCCTGCGTAAAACCAAGGCCAACGTCAGAATCTTGATTCGCATTTAACACCCCATGAGCCGACCAACTAGATGCTAAATCAACATTAAAATCTAAAATACCTTGGGATAAAATAAGTTCGTCGCTTTTAGTATCGTGCCGATATAGCCCAAGACCGCCCTCTTGGAAGCTACGTATATCGTCCCCCTGCACGGCTCTAATTTGTATCAAGCCTTTTACTTGTGCATACAATGCATTACTAAAACATAAAGCACCGGCTAAAAATGCCAGCCTCATTAAGCGATTAATAGTCATCAAATTCATCCGTAGCAAAGTCAATTTGCTCCGCAATTTCCTGCTTTACTTTATAAGTGATAGGGTTAGTAGCCACAGTAATAGTTTGAGATTCAACCTTACTAATATCACTAAACCCAGAATGCCAAACACTTAACGTGTATTCGCCTGCATTGGCATTTAAATCAACATTCCCGTTTTCATCAGTGATTGCAAAAATAGTACTATCTACCACCACAATATAACCTAACATCCAATCATGAATATTACAGCCAAGCTCAACAACACCCGTTTGATCAAAAGTAATGGGCGCTTTTGGGTGCTCCTTATATAGCTTTAATTCGAACGTTTTGGCTTTAGAAAATGAATAAACATGATGCATGATTGAGTCCGCATTCGGAAACTCTACCTTTGCATTTTGTGGGACAACTAAAATACGCGGCTTAAATTCTCTATTTTGCTGGGTCATCGCATAAGGTGCTTCTGGAGGAATAACGCTAGAGGGGTCTCCTGCAGTTAGCCATACAACAGCATTAGGTAATGGGTCATTATTAGCATTTTTAATTGTAATATTTGCTGCAAAAACTCCAGTACTAACACTTAGTAAAAATACATAAAGTAAGCTTTTTATCATTTTCTTGTCGCTATTATCAATTTGTTTACATTATAGACCGATTAAGCCACCAAATTCTTTCTATTTTTTAAAACATTGAATACGTATGTAAGCAGTCGTATTAATCATCAACAGTCATTATCCTTAGATGTCACCACCGACTCATCTAAGGACACACCATGAGAATACCAGCACTTGTGCTTTTAGCCTTTGCTAGTAATAGCTACGGACAAACCGTAGAGCTAAAATCGCCAGACACACAAATAACAGTAAGCATCTCTGACGAAAACAACACGCCAAGCTACGCGATAAAATTTAAAAACAAAGCGGTTATAAACAAATCTTTACTGGGGTTTGAATTTAAAACACAAGCAGCTTTTAGCGACGGCTTTAAAATTAAAAGCATTGAACAACAAAGCGTTAACTCGCAGTGGCAACAACCCTGGGGCGAACGCCAAAACGTTATTGACGAATATAACGAAGTAGCCGTTACCTTTACAAAAAACGAGCCAAATAAAGGTACCTACACTATTCGATTTAAAGCATTTGATAGTGGTGTAGGTTTTAGGTACGAAGTACCACAACAAGCCGGGTTCGAACATACAGAAATAACCAAAGAGTTAACTGAATTTGCAATAAACAATAGCCATGATGCAACAGCATGGTGGATACCTGCTCGTGGCTGGAACCGCTACGAATATGTTTACAACACTACCCCACTTAACGAAGCTCCACTAGCTCACACACCATTTACGTTTAAAACAAGTGACGGTACTCATATTAGTATTCATGAAGCCGCACTTGTTGATTACGCAGGCATGGTGCTTAATCAACGCCGCTCTGGTACGTTCACTGCCGATTTAACGCCGTGGTCAGATGGTGTTGCAGTTAAAAAACAAGGTGCTTTTAAAACACCATGGCGCACCATTCAAATAGCCGACAGCGCTGTTGGCTTAGTTAATTCAGATATAATACTAAACCTAAACGAGCCCAATAAACTCGGCGACGTGTCGTGGGTTAAGCCTGGCAAATACGTGGGTATTTGGTGGGGTATGCATATAAACACGCAAACTTGGGGTAGCGGTAAAAAACACGGCGCCACTACGCAAACCACAAAATACTATATGGATTTTGCAGCGCAGTATGGTTTTGATGGCGTACTCGTTGAAGGCTGGAATATTGGTTGGGATGGCGATTGGTATTTTAATGGCGATGTATTTAACTTTACCAAACCGTACGACGACTTTGATATAGCAGCGCTTGCTCAATACGGCAAAGAAAAAGGCGTACAGCTCATTGGCCACCATGAAACATCAGGCAATGTAAGCAACTACAGTGACCAAATGGAAGATGCTTTTGCCCTTTACGAAAAATCAAACGTAAGCCAAGTAAAAACAGGTTATGTAGCCGATGGCGGAAATATAAAACGTATAGACAAAAACGGTATTGCTCGCCACGAATGGCATGACGGCCAGTTTATGGTTAACGAATACCTTTATAACGTAAAACTTGCGGCTAAGCATAAAATTAGCATTAATACTCACGAGCCAATTAAAGATACAGGCCTGCGCCGTACTTATCCAAACTGGATTGCGCGCGAAGGTGCACGCGGACAAGAATATAATGCATGGGGTTCACCACCTAATCCACCAGAGCATGTACCAATGCTTGCTTTTACCCGCATGCTTGCAGGACCAATGGACTTTACGCCAGGTATTTTTGATATGAGCTTTAATGGTTTAGGAGGCGATACAAACCGCCCACAAACTACACTTGCCAAACAACTTGCACTTTATGTTGTTTTGTATAGCCCAATTCAAATGGCTGCCGACTTACCTAAAAACTACTTGGCTAAGCCCGATGCATTTCAATTCATTCAAGACGTACCAACAGATTGGCAGCAAAGCATTGCTATTGATGGTGAAGTAGGCGACTTTATTGTATTCGCTCGTAAAGAACGTAAAAGCACTAAATACTCAGGAAACGATTGGTACCTAGGTGCTGTTACTGACGAAAAAGCCAGAACTATTGAGGTAAAACTCGACTTTTTAGAGCAAGGCAAAAAATTTGAAGCACAAATTTATAAAGATGGTAAAAGCGCAGAGTGGAAAAACAATCCGTACGATCTAGCTATCGAAAAACGTGTTGTAACTGCAAGCGATAAACTAACGCTTAAATTAGCCACTAGTGGCGGTACAGCTATTCGTTTTAAAGCACTTTAATATAATGGGCCCCCTGCATTTACTATGCAGGGGTTGATACCTTTATTGGCAAGTATACTTGTGCACTTAAACCGCCTTCTGGGCGGTTTTCTAGCTTTACTTTACCGTCGTGCATATCAACAATGCGTTTAATAATAGCAAGGCCTAAACCACTGCCTTCACTTCCGCGAGCTGCATCGCCTTGTTTAAAGGGCTCAAACACAGACTCTAGTTCGTTTTCAGGAATGCCGGGGCCATTATCGTTTACAGCGATAACTACATACTTTTTGTTTGAATTAAAGTAGCTAAGTACTTCAATATCGCCCTCAGAATAACGCAGCGCATTACCAATCATGTTGGTAATTACACGTTTAATAGCCACAGAGCTTAACGGTATATTGCCTATATTTGGATTACTTTTAAACGTAATAGTACGTTGATGCTGAAGCTCAGAATTAACAACCTCGGCAACTAAAGCATTTATATCTTCGCAGCTTAGTTCTTCACGTTTATGGTGGCGTAGATACTCAATAAACTGATCAATAATCCCGTTCATGTCTTCTATATCGTAAATAATACCTTCACGGAGATAGTCGTCTTCATCAACCATCATTTCGGTGGCTAAACGGATACGCGTAAGCGGCGTACGTAAATCATGAGATACACCGGCCATTAGTAAACGGCGGTCGTTTTCAAGTGCAGCAATTCCGCGCGACATTTGGTTAAACGCGCGCGTTACTTCTATTACTTCTGTTGAGCCTTGTTCTTCTAACTTGGTAGAAAAGTCGCCTTTACCCACTTTCACTGCAGCCTGTTGCAGTGCTTTTAATGGTCTATTAAGGTGCCTTGCAAACAACCACCCACCCAGCACACTTAAAAAGCCAATACTTGATAAGTAAAAAGTTAAAAACTCTAAGTTGTTCTCTTTAAAGCCTTTAAGCGGTACTTTTACCCAATAACCTGGCGCTTGCGGTGCTTCAACCCAATAAATCAACGGATCAGTTTGGCTAATACGTACACGAGAATAACCACCAAGTTGCTCAGTCATGCTGCGCGATAGCATAGAATATTCGCGGCTTTGCCCAAGCCCTTGACGCATCGCTTCTCGCTGAGTCATGACTTCAATGCCAGTAATTTCAAAAAACTTTGCAGATACTTCGTCGTTTATTTCAACGCCATCTTCCCAGTCAATGAATACTGTTTTAATTTGCTTAGCAAGCATCAAGTTAACTTGCTCAATGGTTGGTTTTACAACATAAAAACTAACCGTAACATAAGACACTATTTGATTTATGAGCAGCAGAGCCGCCACTAAAAAAACAGTTTGTCCAAAAGCACTGCGCGGAAACATGCCCATAAATATTACTTTTCACCGTCGGGAACAAACACATACCCCAAACCCCAAACGGTTTGAATATATCGCGGATTGGCAGCATCTACTTCAATCATGCGGCGAAGTCTCGACACTTGCACATCAATGCTTCGCTCAAGCGCACTGTAATCGCGGCCACGCGCTAAGTTCATTAGCTTATCGCGGCTAAGTGGCTCACGTGGATGCGAAACAAGCGCTTTAAGCACTGCAAACTCACCACTGGTAAGCGATATTGTTTTATCCCCTTCACTCATTTCGCGCGTTGCTAAATTAAGCGTAAATTTACCAAAAGCGATTAAGTTTTCTTCAGCAGCAGGTGCGCCTGGCACTTCTTTTGCTCGGCGACGTAAAATGGCTTTTATGCGAGCAAGTAGCTCACGTGGGTTAAATGGTTTTGGAATGTAATCGTCAGCGCCAAGTTCAAGACCAATAATGCGATCTACTTCGTCGCCCTTTGCAGTAAGCATAACAATAGGAATTTCATTTTCTTTTTGGCGTAAACGGCGGCAAATAGATAAGCCATCTTCGCCTGGGAGCATTAAATCGAGAACCATTAAGTGAAAGTTTTCTCGCTCTAGGAGTCTATCCATTTGCTCCGAGTTTCCTGCGGTTCTAACAATAAAGCCTTGCTCTACTAAATAACGTTCAAGCAAACTGCGTAAGCGCATATCGTCATCAACAACTAATACTTTTGTGGTTTCGTGTCCCATAATCTCTTTCTTATTTTTATATCCAATTACTAATTAATATAAATGAAAAACTTAATAATCAAAAACTAATTACTTGCTTAGATTGTTACTGAACATTTCAAAGCTTACTTACTCGTACTTTATTACATTTTACGCTCGACAAGTTTTGGCAAATTTAATAACGTGCACACCATTAGAGCTAATAAAGAATTCACCATGAAAACAAATTTAGTTACCCGCGAAGGTTACTTACAATTACAACAAGAACACGACCAACTATGGAACGTTAAACGCCCAGAAGTAACAAAAATAGTAAGCTGGGCAGCCAGCCTCGGAGATCGCTCTGAGAACGCAGACTATCAGTACAACAAGCGTTTGCTACGCCAAATTGACCGTCGTGTACGCTATTTACGCAAACGCATACCTGATTTAAAAATCATCGACTACTCTCCCGTTCAAGATGGAAAAGTGTTTTTTGGTGCATGGGTCGAAATTGAAAACGAAGAAGGTGAAACTAAAAAATTCAGAATTGTCGGACCTGATGAAATTTACGACCGAAAAGATTACATATCGATAGACTCACCTATGGCGCGGGCGCTAATTAAAAAACAAATAGATGACGATTTTGAGGTACCTACTCCTCAGGGTAAAAAACAGTGGTATGTAAACAGTATCGATTACCAAAAAAAGAAATAAAAAGTTTTGATTCAGATCATGTTAACTTTTGATTGTGTAAATTAAGCCAATAAGCTATAACTGAATTATTCAAGTTGATTTGTTTAATTTGAAAGCAGTTAATTAAGGTCGTGGTTATGTCAAACATAGTACAGCGCATATTAAATAATGCCGTATTGTTTGCACTTTTAATGAGTGTAAGTTTGACGCTGCATGCCAGTAACACTGAAGTAAACCTTGATAACGCTAAACTATCTAATCACTTTATTGCTTGTGACATTCCTGACCAAGCAAACCTCGATTTTGACGTAGACTCTCACGTTAATACTATTACCTTTAGGTCGCTTCAACCACTTCCTAATGTCGTAGATTCTTTTTATAAGAGCACCAATCTAAACAGACCTTTTAGCACTGCGTACCAACGCGGACCACCTAGCTATTTAATTTAATTCATTACTTTACAACTTAATTAAATTTTATAACTACTAAGGTGACTACTATGTCTAACTTTAAAGAATTACGTACTCAAAATGTTTCTCACGGCGTTATTGCAAGCACATTTGCAGATGATCAACCATTGATTGATTTATCATCTCCAGCGCTAAAAATGGTAAATAACTTTACTCAAAAAACGCCTATTCGTGCAGAGCATACAACAACGATTACAGATGCACTTAAACAAGTTAGTGCACAACAATCTGATTTTGTTTTAGTAACCGACGAGAACCAAAAATTGATTGGTCTTGTTTCTAGCGCCGATTTACAAAGCTCTAAAATTACTATTATTGCAGAGCGTTTAAATACCCCACGAAGTGAAGTAAGCTTGCGCGATATTATGACGCCAATTAGCCGACTTACAGGTGTAAGCATGCAAAGTTTAAGCTATGCATGTATTGGTGATGCGCTGCAAACAATGGAGCATCAAGGTGTAATGTTTTTATTAGTAACAACAGCAAGTAGCGAAATTTGTGGTTTAATTTCAGCTCGCCAAATAGCTAAAACATTACATATTCCACTACATATTAGCCCTATTGCTCACTCTTTCAGTGAAGTATTAGAAAACATTGAGCATCCTCACTAGGGCGCTCTTTTAGTTGAATTGATTTACTCCCTTCCCAACCATCTTAAAGCAAGTGAAATAGCTTGCTTTAAGAGCTTTTTATTACTACCTCCTGTGATATTATTCAAGCAATTAACGGCGCCAGTAACACGCTTCTGGTCTTATTTTATTGTATAAAAAGGTTTTTGCATGAGCGATATCTCTGCACGTTTAGCCGGTGAGTTAAACGCACAGCAGCAACAGGTTGTTGCAGCTACAAAATTACTTGATGAAGGCGCAACTGTTCCTTTTATTGCCCGCTACAGAAAAGAAGTTACCGGCGGCCTAGACGACACCCAATTACGCCTTTTAGAGCAGCGTTTATCGTATTTACGTGAACTAGAAGAGCGCCGTAGTTTTATTTTATCGACCATCGAATCGCAAAATAAATTAACGCCAGAGCTAAGTGCCGATATAACTAATGCACAAAGTAAAACTGAACTTGAAGATTTATACCTACCTTATAAAGCTAAGCGCCGTACTAAAGGCCAAATAGCAATTGAAGCTGGTTTAGAGCCACTTGCAGATGCACTATTTAAAGATGCTAACCTTGACCCAGAGCAACAAGCAGAGCAGTTTGTAAGTGCTGAAAAAGGCTTTGCAGATACAAAAGCGGTACTCGAAGGCGCTAAATTTATCTTGATGGAGCGCTTTGCTGAAGACGCAAAATTACTTGCTAAATTTAGAAGCCACATTAGTCAAAACGGCGCAATTGAAAGCACTGTAATTAAAGGTCAAGAGCAAGCGGGTGCAAAATACCGTGACTACTTCGAGCATCAAGAACTTCTCAAAAAAGTACCTTCTCACCGTGCGCTTGCTATGCTTAGAGCCCGAAATGAAGGTGTACTTCAGTTAAATGTTAATCCAGAGCCTAGCGCTGAAAATTCAGCGCAACTATGTGCCAACATGATTGCTGACCATTACCGTTTAGATATTAAATATAAAGCGGCAAGTCCTTGGTTATTAAACGTTGTGCAATGGGCGTGGAAAATTAAGTTAGGATTACACCTAGAGAATGAATTTTTTTCAGCAATGCGCGAAAAAGCAGAAGCTGGTGCAATCGACGTATTTGCTAAAAACTTAAAAGATTTATTAATGGCAGCACCTGCAGGCCCCCGTACTACTTTAGGTCTTGATCCAGGCCTTCGTACTGGCTGTAAGATTGCCGTTGTTGATAGCACAGGTAAATTACTAGCTACACAAACTATTTTCCCTCATGCACCACAAAATCATTGGGATAAATCAGTGCGTACGTTAGAGCAACTTTGTCGTCAGCATAAAGTTGAGCTAATTGCGATTGGTAACGGTACTGCATCACGCGAATCAGATAAGTTGGTTGCTGAGCTTATGAAAGCAAACAGCGAACTTAAACTTAGTAAAATTATGGTTAGCGAAGCGGGTGCATCGGTTTACTCAGCTTCTGAATTTGCAGCTAATGAATTTCCAGATTTAGATGTTTCTATACGAGGGGCTGTCTCTATTGCGCGCCGCCTTCAAGACCCTCTTGCTGAACTTGTTAAAATTGAGCCAAAATCAATTGGTGTTGGCCAATACCAACACGATGTATCGCAAAGCCAATTAGGCCAAAGTCTTATTTCAGTTGTTGAAGACTGTGTAAACTCAGTAGGCGTAGATTTAAACATGGCATCGGTACCGCTACTTACACGCGTATCTGGTTTGAACAAAACATTAGCGCAAAATATCGTTAATTATCGCGATGCTAACGGCACATTTACTAAACGTAGTGAGCTTAAAAAGGTTGAGCGTTTAGGGCCAAAAGCATTTGAACAAGCGGCTGGTTTTTTACGTATTAACAATGGTAGCGATCCTCTAGATAACTCATCAGTTCACCCTGAAGCTTATCCTGTTGTTAAACGTATTTGTGAACGCAATAGCGTAGATGTCAGTAACCTAATTGGTAACAGCGACTTTTTAACTAAACTTGCTGCTAACGATTACACTGACGAAAAATTTGGCTTACCGACCGTTACCGACATTATTACTGAGCTTGATAAACCAGGTCGAGATCCTCGCCCTGAATTTAAAACAGCTGAGTTTAAAGCCGGTGTTGAAAAAATTAGTGACCTAAAACCAGGTATGATTTTAGAAGGCGTGGTTTCAAACGTTGCTAATTTTGGTGCGTTTGTTGATGTAGGTGTTCACCAAGATGGTTTAGTGCATATTTCAGCAATCACGAATAAATTTATATCAGATCCGCGTGAAGTTGTTAAAGCTGGTGATATTGTAAAGGTTAAAGTTGTTGAAGTAGACGCTGCACGTAAACGTATAAGCTTTACTATGCGCTTAGATGACGACATTGACACAAGTAATAAGTCAGCAGCGCCAGCTACGCAAAAGCCACAAGCACGTGCTAATAATTCGCAACCTCGCGCTGCAAAGCCTAAACGTGACAACGGTAATGCGTTAATGGGTAATGCATTTGCCGATGCGTTCGCTAATGCTAAAGTGAAAAAATAATAGTTGTACAGCTAAGCTAAAACGAAAAAAACCGCGTAAGCGGTTTTTTTGTGGTTACGTTTTACTAAATTATTAACTTAACGCTGAAAAACTACTTTGGCTCGCTGGCGATGTAGCCATTTGATAAAAGTTAGCAATACGCCCCGCCCGTGCCTCAACATCGGCATCACGTGTTTGCTCATCACTTTTAGCTGTTTTTGTATCGTTGCTTTCATCGCTAGAGAATGAAGCTTCAAGCTTACTTTTTGCGTCTTCGTCGTCTTCTTTTTCAGGTTGTGCAAGCTCAGCTTGAGCCACTGCTAGCTTTTGCGTAGCATCTGCAGCAATAGAGCGATCAGCTCCCGAAGGCTCTGCAGGCGCTAATGCGGCAGCGCGTACCGTTTGCATTTTGTCTATAGTCGCTTGCGGATTATTGGGAACTTCAGATACATCTATTTGTACTTCTCCGCCAACTGCGTAGTTAGTACCATCTGGGCCACGTTGATACTCATAGCTTGGCGAGCCAGCATGTTGCCCACCTACAGAAGCGTGCGCTTGCTCGTGTATTCGTACTTCAGTATCTCGTGCTTTTAGCTCTGTAATTTGTTGTTGTTCTTGTTCTAATTGCAGCTCTTCTTGCTCAGATTCTTTTTTCTCGATTGCTTCACTTTCTTCCTCAGAGCCCTCAGGGTTTTCTGAGTTTCCATCGCGCTGCTGAACTGACTTTTCGTCTGCTATTTTTCCCGTTGCGTTATACGTCGCACCATCGCTACTGCCTGGTAATTTTGCTTTTTCAGAATCACTTTGCGCTTTGGTTTCTGTATTGCTTGCGCTACTAGATGCGGGAGCAGGAATAACTTCGCGTAGTTGGTTGTCACGCCGTGCAGTTTCCGTATAAACATTTGCAGTGTTTATATTGATAGATGGAAATGGCGTGACAATATTCATAATACTAAACTTTAATATCGATTAACGTGCCAAGTACATCATCGGCCGTTTGAATTGATTGCGTATTTGCCTTGGCATTAAACTCTTCAACTTTTAAGTTAACAAGCGCTTCATCAACACGAGCTGGCTGTGCTACAGGTGCAGTAATAGCTTCTTCAGGGCGTGCTGCTGTAAGCTGACGTTGCTGCGCTAATTGTGCGTCATCTTGCTGTTCTATACTGGCACGGTTAATCTCAGCACTAGCCTTTTCAATACCTTGGCTAGCTCGATTAAACCCTTCTACACCACTATTAAATACAGATCCGATTGGCATATTAAAACCTCCACCAAATAAACATTGTTTAATTATCGCTCAGGTTCTGCTCAAAATAAAGCTTTAAACAGCGCTATTCTTAGCTCTATTTTAAAGCATTGATTTAACGACAGATAAAAACTCACTTTTATGAGAAATAAACGGCGCGTGCGACGCTTTATCTAGCACTTCGTATTCAAACTCAGTATTTAGTACTGACATTTCACTAATTGCTTTATAAGGCACTAAGGCATCAAGTCGGCCAAATACTCCTTTGATAGGTACTGGACAATGAGCAAATAAATCACGTAAATCGTCGTTTTGTAAAATATCTAAACCAGCACTCAGGGCGTCGCTTTGTGGTGCGCTGTACTGATTTAGTAATTGTTTAAGCAGCTTTATATCATCACGCGCCGACTCGCTACCCATCGCTTGAATAGCTAAGAAGCGCTCTATTGTTTTTTCTCGATGATTAACTAACTGCTCTTTAAACTGCGCCAATACATTCGCTTTTATTCCGGGCCAATTATCTGCCTCCGCAAAAAAAGGAGTCGATGCAATTAAAATAACTTTTGATACTTTTTCAGGCCAATGCTTAGCAATATAAAGTGCAAATAATCCACCTAACGACCACCCCATTAAAATGGTCTTCGGCTTTAACTGCTTACTTAAAGTTTCTGCTGCATCATGCAAAGTATAAGGGCTTGGGCAAACATGGTTATTACCAAACCCAGGTAGGTCAAGGCTACGTACACTTCCTGAATATAAAAACTCAAGTTCTGGCTGTACTAACTGCCATACGCCCTGATTCATTCCCCAACCATGTAATAACACTAACTCATTTTGCATATTTGCCTAACCTTTACCAAACTTAGGCTCATCATAACGTTTAAAAAGGCGATTGCAATGCAAGGAGCGAGTCAGTGAAACAAGCCGTTTTAAATTGGTTATTTCCCTCTTATTGCATGCAATGTCAAAATACGATTACGACCTCTTTAGGGCTTTGTGATTATTGCCTTGAAGATTTACCATTGTTTGATTTTAGTAAGCATAAGAATTTACTGCATCGACCCGATATTGTTGAGATGTTTCCTAATTGCGAGTTTGATAAATTATTTGCCTGTGCTTTTTATCAACCTCCCTTTGAACATTGGCTTAAAAGGCTAAAATTTAATAATCAAATTCATTATAAAAAGGCACTGCAGCAAGTTATACAAAAACAATTAACGCAGTTTTTTGAGCAAAGCCCTACTTTGCCCGATACCTTTATTATTTTACCTCTTCATAAAAGCCGATTCATTACTCGCGGGTTTAATCAGGTAAGCCAAGTTTGGCAACCATGTTTAGCTAATTACGCATCAGTGAGTAACGTACTTATTCGCGATAAAAAAACACAAGCCCAGTCGGAGCTATCTAAAGCAAAGCGTATTAAAAACTTAAAAAATGCCTTTATTTGTACACAGGATATGGGCGGTAAAACAGTCGCTATTGTTGATGATGTGATGACGACAGGGGCAACATTAAACGCAGCTACTAGTGCACTAAAACAAGCAGGCGCTAAACAAGTGTGGGCTTTTACAACTTGCTTAACGCCTATTTAATTATTAAAAAGTATTATACCAATCCGCAATAATACTTAATCATTTTACGGGGCTAAACGTGTCGCTACCTGAGTTAAAAAATTCTCATTTACGACTGCATGGATGCAGAAGGTAGAGCAATGCAGGAGCAATTGCCGAGAACAACTAAATAGCGAATTTTTTGCCTAGCTATCAACACGTTTTTCCATCCTCAAAATAGATCACTTAATTTAAGCGAATTAGTATTATTCGCCATTTGCACGAAACGTATGGCCAAAAAATAAAGCGTTGCTTAGTAGTCGACTAGTCCCATACCAGTAACCTCTAAATACAGGGTCATCGGTCATGCCTATTACTGTACCTCGTCCGTATGAGTGAGCAATTAAGCCTGCGCCGCCAGCAACTTGCTCAACATTAACGGCATCGGTAAAGCCTGCCAATAATGGATTTTTAGTGTAGGTAAGTACATTTACGAACGGAGCATCGGAAGCTTCTAGCAACCAAGTACTGTTTTTGAATACGGGCAATGTATTACGCTTAAGTGAAAATGTAAGCGGATGAGTTAAGTCTACATTAGTATTAAAAATAGCACCTGCAATGCGTTGACGTCCTGCTAAATGATCTTTATCGCCATAACTTAAACCTGTCGTTTTAAATGCACTTGCTACATCTTGTCGTGATAGATAGCTTGCTTTGAGTAATTGCTGATCAGCTAAAAATTTAGCGCCGCCTTTGTGACCCCAAATAACGCCGCCTTTTCTTACCCAGCTTTTAATAGCCACTTTGTCGGCATCAGATAAGCTATTGTAATTGCCATGAGCAAGCACAATATGGCTGTATTCACTTAACTCGAGTGAACTAAAGCGGTTCATTTCAACAATTGTTGGTGCAACACCTACAAATCGATCTAGGTAATACCACACTTCGCCGACTTCGTACTGGCTTGCGCCTTGCCCGCCAATAAGCAGTACTTTTGGAGCACTAACAACCGCCATTGATCGCGACCCTAAATCGGCTCCTTTGCTTGTTAAACCTGATGTAATAGGTTTGATTGCAATACCAAACTCATTTTGTGCTTTATTTAGCAAGGTAATCCAATCTGTATTTGTTTGTAGTCCAGCCGGTATAATAATACTTCCAGGTTTAAAATTAATTTCTCCTGATGTTGATTTAGCCGTTAATGCTTTTAGCGCTACACGTGCTTTTATACCTTGCTGTAATAAGCTATTTAACATTTTAGGTGCTAAATAATCATCCCACGAAAAACCAAATGCGTAACCTTCGGTGAGTGAAGAAAATGATGGGGTTGCTACTTTTTCCCATGCTTTATCAGCAACTTTTAATCCCCAACTACTTTTAACTTTAGAAAATGGCAAATTAAACGCATGCGCTAATGTCCAGCCAGATACATCGTAAAAAGTATTATCGGCAAAGTTTTTTTGCTCACTAAAAATCGCTTTTACTAAACGATATTGTGGTTGTGCTAATGGTACAAAATAGCTATGTGTACTGAAATTCTTACCATCTGCTTTTAATGATTTAGTAAGTGGGTAAGCGTTAATTTGATGCTGCTTTAACAATTCTAAAAAGTGCATAATACGGGTGTTGTCGCTTGCACCTTCAACAACATAACCTTCAAAGCTTTCATCGCTGGCTAAATCTGTAGCTTGATTGTAAAACTTAGCCTGGTAATCAAGTAATGCTTGGCGGTTATCAACTGCTGCCTTAAAGGTAGATAAACTCGTTAACAGTTGATTTTTAATAGTGAAAGGAAAGCTCAAAGGTCCATTTATGGTGTCTTGAATATGTCCGCGAGAACTTGCTTGTTCAAATAAAATGCCTATGCCGCCATTTACATCTGGGTAAGTTGAGCCTTTTCCATAGTAAAAATCGTCAAAGCTTTCTTCTGTAAAATAAAGTGCATTGTTTTCATCTAAAGTTTTTGCATGATAGTTGGCAATTGCCTTTGTTAAGGTAACATTTTCATCAGGTGTTATAGGGTGCTTACGACTTGGAATACCTGGTTGAAAAAAGTAACTGCTGTTTGGACCCATCTCATGAAAGTCAGTTAAAATATTTGGTTTCCACTGATGAAATTTAGCAATACGTGCACGCGATTCAGGATGCTGTAGCAGTAGCCAATCGCGATTTAAATCAAACCAATAGTGGTTAGTACGGCTGCTAGGCCAGTTTTCAACATGCTCACGGGTTTTAGGGTCACTTGATAAATTCATGCCTCGGTTACTGTTGGCCCAATTAGCAAAACGAGCAAGCCCGTCAGGATTAAGTGAAGGGTCGAGTAAAATAACCGTGTTATTTAATAGCTCATCTATTTCAGTACCTTGTGCAGCAGCTAAATAATAAGCCACCAGCAATGATGAGTTACTACCTGATGACTCATTACCATGAACGCTATAACCCATCCATACAACGGCAGGATCGTCTTGTGCTTTACTACTGTTATTACTTAAGCGTGCTAAGTGAGCTTGGCGTGTCTGCTCTATGCTTGATAACTTATCAGCAGCAGTAATTGTTAGCATTACTAACGGGCGTTGTTCATGCGTGCGGCCAATCACCTCAAAATTTATACGGTCGCTTTTATCAGCAAGTATTTCCATATAACGTACGAGCTGATCGTGTCTCACGTGCCACTCTCCTACTTCGTAGCCGAGTACTTGCTCAGGAGTAGGAATTGAAGGGTCAAATTTTACATCTTGTTCAAAATAATACGAAAGTGGCTTAGCTACACTTGAAAAGCTAAGCAACACCACCATTAATGTTAATACCAAACGCATATAAATCACTCAAAAAATGTTCGTTGTTTGCACGCTACCATTGCTTAAAATAGATGCCAACTTTTTACGCTCAACACTAGCCGCAACACGATGAGCGGAGTATGATACGCAGTATCCGAGTAATTTAGTCAAGTATAGATGGTTTTATGATTTCTATTTCCGAAACAGCGCAAGCGCATTTTGCTAAACTATTAGCAGATCAATCACAACAAACCAATATTCGTGTGTTTGTTGTAAACCCTGGTTCATCACAAGCGGAATGTGGTGTGTCTTATTGTCCAGAAGACGCTGTAGAAGCGAGCGATATTCGCCTAAACTTTAACGGTTTTGATGCCGTTGTAGATGCAGAAAGTGCTCCATTTTTAGAAGAAGCTGAAATTGATTTTGTTACCGACAAAATGGGTACTCAGTTAACGCTAAAAGCACCAAATGCAAAGGCGCGTAAAATAGGTAACGATGCATCGTTAAACGAGCGTGTACAGCACATGCTAGAAACCGAAGTAAATCCACAACTTGCTAACCACGGTGGTCAAGTAAGCCTTGTTGAAATTACAGCTGCAGGTATAGCTATACTTCAGTTTGGTGGTGGTTGTAACGGTTGTTCTATGATCGATGTAACGCTAAAAGAAGGTATTGAAAAAGAAATGATAGCTAAGTTTGAAGAAATCACCGGTGTTGCTGATATAACAGAGCATGAAGCGGGCGATCACTCTTACTATTAGGCCTTCTAAATGCTAAAGCAGCTTATTTATCGCTTAGGGAGCAACCCTAAGCTGAGCTTAAAGCGCTTTTTTCACGGCTTAGCACTGTTTGTGCTAGCCGTGATATTCATATCTATTGGGTATTACACTCACTACAGCTTACAAATAATTGGCGTTATAATTTTACTCCCCGCATTATTTTTTGCCGGTTGGGGCTACTGCGGTATTTTTGCTAATCGTTTTTCACAAGTTTTAAAAGATATGGGCCCTAAACACCACGACCCCGATCTCTGGAAATAAACCATTTATTTAGTTTAATCTAATAGCTGATTATTTATTTTTAAGTGGTGATATTTAATTATTAATGTAACCCCGCGCATTAACATAAAACAGCTCATAGCAAGCCATAACCCATTATTTTGCCAGTCTATAAACACCCAAAACACACCAAAAAAGCCAACTCCAGCTGAAAGTATCATACTGTTACGCATGTTCTTTGCTCGCGTAAGCCCTACAAAAACACCATCAAACAAAAAGCAACTCATGGCCAAAATAGGCAACACTATTAGCCATGGTAAATAGTGTGTTGCCTCTTGAATAACCTCTGGCACATTGGTTAAAAGCTTGATTATACCGCGGCCAAATAATGCAAAAAAAGCGCTATATAAGACGCCAAAAAGCATGCCCCAAAATACACTTATTTTAACCCAAAGCTCTATATTTTTAACGCTTCCTTGGCCTTTAGCTTGCCCTACTTTTGCCTCAGACGCGTAAGCAACGCCATCAAGAGCAAAACTCACCAACATTAGAAAGTTAAGTAAAACAGCATTAGCAGCTAATGTGGTTTCGCCTATACGCGCTGCGTAAAACGTCATAAAACTAAAGCATAATTGCAGTATTAAAGAGCGAATAAATATATCTCTATTCAAACTCAATAATTCAGCCATTTTGCTAATACTCAACCAATTCGGTACATTTAGATCAATGTCTTGTTTTTTAGCTAGTTTAACCACTAAAAACAGTGCAAATACTAAAGCCGTATAATCAGCAATAAGTGAAGCCCACGCAGCGCCTGCAACTGCCCAATCTAAATAAACAACAAAATAAATATCGAGTACTATATTAACGATATTAGTGACGAGTAATAAATAAAATGGGCCTCGACCATAATGTACACCAAGCATCCAACCCAGTAACACTAAATTACACAATGCTGCTGGAGCACTAAAAATACGAATGCTAAAATACTGATACGCTTGGATAAGTACATCGCTATTGGCGGCGGAGAGATAAGCAATAGCGTGCTTTATTAATGGGGATAACACAATTAATAGCACGGCCACTGCGCTTGCAAGCAATAGGCTTCGTTTAAGTAAAGCGGCAAGTTGGGTTAAATCGTTTTTTCCGTATGCTTGTGCCACGAGCCCCGTGGTACTCATTCTTAAAAAACCAGCAAGCCAAAATAAAATAGATATAACTGCAGAGCCAAGGGCAATACCCGCTAAGTAATGAGCGCTTCCTAAGTGCCCAATTACAGCGGTATCAACAATTCCTAACAACGGCACTGTGATATTTGATAGTATCATCGGACCCGCTAACAACAGCAAGCTTTTATGGTGTGCCTTATTATGTATAAGAAATTGTTTCATTTAGTATTATTTATCCTCATTAGTGTATCTGTGCGGGCTCAAGCAGCCGTTATTTTACAGTATCATCATGTTAGTGAAACCCTACCCGCTGTAACGAGCGTTAGCGCCAATACATTCACTAAACATTTGAGCTATTTAAAAGAGCACAACTTTAACGTTATTCCTCTTAATGACTTAATAAACGCACTTCAGCAAGGTGAAACCTTACCTGATAAAACTGTCGCCATCACCTTTGATGATGGTTATAACAATAACTATGAACAAGCCGCGCCTATTTTAGAAAAGTTTGGCTACCCGTACACTATCTTTGTAAATCCTAAATTAATAGACGAGAGCATGAGCTACGTAATGGGGTGGGATAAGCTCAAAGAATTATCTAAAAAAGGGGCATTAATAGCCAATCATAGCGGACAACATGATTACTTACACCTTAAGCTTGAAAACGAAACCGATGCACAATGGCAATCACGTATTAAGCAAGATATTATTAGCTCTCAAAAGCGTATAAAAGAAGAAATAGGCCACGACTATAAATACTTAGCATACCCGTATGGTGAGTTTAATAACGAGCTGCAAGCACTTGTGACAGAGCTTGGTTTTGTGGGTATTGGTCAGCACTCCGGCGCTGTAAATAAAGACTCTAATTTTAGCCGCTTACCGCGTTTTCCTGCATCAGGCTTTTACAGCAAACTAGAAACTCTTATTACTAAGCTTAACTCACGCGCGTTTAATATCACCAATTTAACTTATCAAGATAGCGTTACACAACAAAATCCACCCACGCTCACAATTGAATTTAAAATGGGTGACTTTCATAAAAGCCAATTTGCCTGTTACGTATCAAGCGTAGGCCAAGCAGATTTAAAATGGGTAAATAAAAATACAGTCGAAATAACCTCACCAAAGGTGCTTAATAAAGGGCGATCTCGTTTTAATTGTACGGCCCCTTCTATTTCTAACCCTGGTGATTATTTTTGGTTTTCGCAGCCTTGGGTAATTGAAGCGCCTAAACCTTAACTGCCTGATGTAATAGTCGCTGGGTTATTTTATCCAGCGCAACTATCTCGTCTGCTGCATTTAACTCAGCGGCAGCCTTAGGCATACCCCATACCACCGATGAGTACTCATCTTGAGCCAAGGTATACGCACCGTTTTGTTTTAGTGCAAGTAACCCTTTTGCGCCATCACTCCCCATCCCTGTTAGTATGGCTGCAACTACGTTTTTAGCTCCTGTCTCAACTAATGAGTTAAACAGCACATCTACCGCAGGTTTATGTCTGTTGACCGGCTCGCCATCATCAAGCTGGCAATACAAGCTAACACCTCGCTTTTTAATACTTAAATGAAAACCACCTGGTGCTATATAAGCCCAGCCAGTGCTAAGCTTATCGCCATGTTCAGCCTCTTTCACATTTATCGTGCATGTACGATTCATTCGCTCAGCAAATGAGGCGCTAAACACAGGAGGAATATGCTGAGTAATTACAATGGGCGGGCAATTTTGTGGCATTTTAATAAGTACTTCTTTGATAGCCTCAGTACCCCCCGTGGAAGCACCTATCGCAATTACTTTATTAAGTAAAAATTGAGAATGGGTATTAATAGGCTCATTTGTGACGACCGTTTTTTTATAGCTTCTTACTCTTGCTCCAGCAGCTATTCGCACCTTTTGTTGAACAAGTGATGCATATTGGCTCAATTGCTCTCTTACGTTATTAGTAGGCTTAGCTATAAAATCAACAGCCCCTAATTCGAGTGCCTCGAGTGTAATAGGAGAGCCTTTTTGGGTCAGTGTTGAAATCATCACTACTGGCATTGGTCTTAATCGCATTAAGTTTTTTAAAAAACTAATGCCATCCATTTTTGGCATTTCTACGTCGAGCGTTAATACATCAGGATTTAACTTTTTTATCATTTCGCGAGCTTCGTAGGGATCCTCAGCGCTCCCCACTACCGTAATATCTTTAGCTTGCTGTAATATTTCAGTGAGTAAACGCCTAATTAAGGGGGAGTCGTCAATTATTAATACTTTAATCATGCATACTCCTAAAACAGCTCTATATCAGTTACTACTTCTTGCTTTTTAAGGTTTTGTAAGTAACGGACTTCGCGTTTTTCAATCGTATTATTATGTAGGTTTTTAAGTTTTTTCATATGAACTTTACCGGTGTTCGGATGAAAAAATATTTTTCGTGGCCATGGTCCACCCATATCGTGGGCAACTAGATTTAATGCCTCTTCTTTAATATACGCCGCTGCAAAACTAATATTACCCAGCCCTATATCAGTCATCGCACTAATAATTTTACCCCCACCAAAAAGTTTTACTTTTAGGTTACGGCGAGACGCACCATTTTTTAAAACTTCGTTTATAAGATACTCCATAGCCCAATTGCCATACCGACAACTTAAACTATGCGCATTCTTAAGTTCTACTCCCTTTTGAATTGGTAACATAAAGTGATTCATGCCCCCAATCCCTAGTACTTCATCGTAAACACAAGCCGCGATACACGAACCCAAAACTGTAGAGATCAGCTCATTATTTTTAGAAACATAAAACTCACCCGGAAGCACTTTAGCAACAACGCTACCTCGGCCCGAGTCCCAATATCGTTTAATATGTTCAAAGTTAGGTAATACCGGCCTAAACTCTGCGTGCATTTTGTCCCTTTTGGTACATAGTTTTCCCTAAATTTTTAAATTGCGTATGCTCTTTTCCCATACTTTCTGAGTGACCTAAAAACAAATAACCTTGTTCATTTAATATATTGGCGTAACGTTTAAAAAGCTGATCTTTTGTTTCTTTATCAAAGTAAATAACAACATTACGACATAAAATAAGATCAAATGATCCTTTCATTGGCCAATCTTGCAATAAGTTTAAACGCTTGAATGAAATAGACTCTTTTAGTCTATCTTTAACTTTATAGTTTTCACCGTCTTTACTTTTTAAAAACCAACGCTTAAGTTGCACGTCATCTAAGCCGTTAACATTCGCTGCGGTGTAAATACCCTTTTGTGCTTTTGCCAATACATTAGAATCTAAATCGGTTGCTAGTATTTTTACATCCCAATTGCTCGGAAATGCATTATTTAAAGTCATCGCCAAACTGTAGGGCTCTTCTCCTGTTGAGCAACCTGCAGACCAGATTCTTACTCGCTTACTATTTTTATTTGCCTTTAAGAGAGCAGGTACAAGCTCAGATTTTATAAATTCAAAGTGGTGTATTTCACGAAAAAAAGACGTTAAGTTAGTTGTTATTGCATTAATAAAGGCATCAAACTCCTGATCTTTATGGCTATTTAAATACTCTAAATAGGCTTTAAAGTCAGTTAGTTTTCGCTCTCTAATACGTCTTGCTAAGCGTGAATAAACCATCTCTCGCTTATGCTCACCTAATACAATTCCACATGCGCTATAAACTAAACTGGCAATTTCTTTAAAGTCGCGGTCGGTACACAAAAACTCTTTCATTGTTCGCTCTCAATTTAGCCTGCCAAATAATACCTCGCTGTGATTATGTATTCAGCGAGGTATATAAGAAGATTCGTTGTTAAAATTCTTCCCATTCATCAGCAGAGTCTACAAAGTTATCGCCTCTGGGTTTATTACTTACAAAACTGCTTTGCGACTTATGAGATAATTTAGGTGTGCGCATAGTCGGCGAAATCATCGCCATCTCTTGCTGACCTATTGAGAAAAAGTTGAGTAGTTGGCGCATCTCATTAGCTTGCTCAGCCATAGACTCGCCAGCGGCAGAGGCTTGCTCTACTAAGGCGGCATTTTGTTGCGTCATTTCGTCCATTTGTGAGATGGCGGTATTAACTTGTTCAATACCCGCACTTTGTTCTTCAGATGCCTCTGTAATATCAGAAATCATTTGCGTCACTCTTTGTACCGATACAACAATCTCTTTAAGTGTAGCGCCCGACTCATTAACTAATTGAGAGCCATCAGCTACTTTGCCTACACTATCTCTTATTAACTCTTTAATTTCTTTCGCTGCGCCTGCAGAGCGCTGTGCTAAATTACGAACTTCACCTGCAACAACCGCAAAGCCTCGACCTTGTTCACCAGCCCTTGCAGCCTCTACTGCAGCATTAAGCGCTAATAAGTTAGTTTGAAATGCTATTTCGTCAATGACACCAATAATATCTGCAATTTTCTTGCTCGACTCATTAATTGCCGACATGCTCGTAACTGCTCTATTTACAACCTCACCACCTTGAATCGCCTTTTCGCATGTTTCTTCTGCTAAATCGTTTGCCACTTTTGCGTTATCAGCATTTTGGCGAACGGTGCTAGTCATCTCTTCCATGCTCGACGCTGTTTCTTCAAGTGATGAGGCTTGCTCTTCTGTACGTTGGCTTAAATCAGCATTACCTTGAGAGATTTCCTCTGCACCACTGGCTACAAGCGTTGCCGATGAATTAATACGATTAATCACTTCCGTTAACTTATCTGCCGTAGCATTAGCATCGCGTTTGAGTTTATCAAATGAGCCTTTATATTCTTTTTCAACTCGTTTTGATAAATCACCATTTGCCATCGCATCGAGCATACTGCCCGTGTCAGCAACTGCATCATCAACTATTTTAACTAAGCTATTTAGCCCTTGAGCCAAACGTAAAAAGAATCCTTCCTTGCCTTCTTCCGCGACTCTTGTATCTAATTCGCCATTACCTGCAGCACCAATCAGCTCAGCAATTTCTTTTTCAAGCGCAACCTCATTGGTCCTATCTTCCCACTCAACAATGGTGCCTAAATGCTTTCCATCTTGGCTAATCCAAGGTGAAGCAATCAAGGTGAAAGTGACACCCGCTAAAAGTAATTCGGCTTTATGAGGCTTATCGAGATTTTTTAATAAATCGCGCTGATGATTAGGGTGCTTATGAAAATCATCAACACATGTGCCAATTAAATTATCAACAGAAAAGCTTGGTAATACAGTTTGTAATTCTTTTTCGCGGACTTTTAGCATTTTCTGAACACGATCGTTCACAAATACTATATTAAGGTCTTCATCAGCAATCATTACGTTCGCTTGGCAAACTTTAAGCGCATTTGCTAAATCGGCTGCTTTGCGAGATGCTTTTTCAAGCTCTTTTTGTTCAGTAATATCAGATGCGTATTTAATCACTTTAAACGGCTTGCCGTTCATATCATAAATTGGGTTATAAGATGCTTGAATCCAAACCTCCTGACCCTGCTTCCCTATTCTTAAATATTCCCCTGAATCAAATTCACCACGACCTAGTTTGGCCCAAAATTCTTTATATTCGATACTATTTGCATGTTCGGGGTCAATAAAAAGCCTATGGTGCTGACCTTTAATCTCGCTAAGTTGATAACCAAGTGCATTTAAAAAGTTATCATTGGCATCAATAATAGTGCCATCTAAATTAAACTCGATAACCGCTTGAGATTTACTTATAGCACTAATTTGCCCTGAAGCTTCTGCTGCTATTAACTTTTGCTCGGTCACGTCGGTGGCAAACTTAACTACTTTTAATACTTGCCCTTGCTCATCAACAATTGGGTTATAAGTTGCTTGGATCCATACCTCAGTTCCACCTTTTGCATTACGCTTAAACTCATCTGAGATAAACTCGCCATTACGCAGGCGTTGCCAAAAGTTCTTATAATCGTTGCCCTGAGCTTCATCTGGGTCAACAAACATAGAGTGATGCTGGCCTTGAACCTCTTCAAGACGATAGCCCATCGCGTTTAGAAAATTCATATTTGCAGTAATTATTTTTCCGTTAGGTTCAAACTCAATCACCGCTAATGATTTATTCAATGCGTCTACAATTAAATCATTACTTGATTTTGACTGCTTTGGATTACTAAACCATCCCATGCTCATCACCACCTTTAAGTTTATTATTCATTTAGTTTCTATTTGCTAAATATTCATTGTTTTTTGCAGGTCAATTAGCGCTACCATTTTTTCACCAACATTCACCAACCCAGCTACATATTCACAATTATTCGACTCAGATAAACTAGGAACCGCTTTCGCATCTTGCTCCGCAATACTGTAAACATCAGAAACGGCATCAACAGCAACACCTATAATTTTACTACCTAGTTCAAATTCTATTTTAACAACGATAACCACCGTTAATGGCCCATAGTCGACACTTGGTAATCCAAAGCGCAACCGTAAATCAATAATTGGCACTATTGTTCCACGTAAATTAATAACGCCTTTTACAAATTCAGGCGCATTGGGCAGTACTGTAATTTCTTCCCAACTGCGAATTTCTTGTACTGTTAAAATATCAACGCCGTATTCTTCATCAGCCATAATAAAAGTTAAAAACTGTTTTACACCTTGCTGTTGCTGAAGATTTAATTGATTACTTAACTGGCTTTGCTCTGAGCTCATAACGCCTCCAAAGTGGCTTGCGTTTCAATCGTTAATTCTTGGCTACCTGGTTTTTTTAAACCTGAGAGCTTTATTAAGCCGCTAATGTCCACAATCAGCGATACACGCCCATCGCCTAAAATAGTGGCTCCCGATACGCCATCAACTTTATGATAGTTAGCCTCTAAACTTTTAATAACAACCTGTTGTTGAGACAGTAAATCATCAACTAATAAACCCACCTTTTGGTTATCTGTTTCTACAACAACAAGCAGCGTTTTATCGAGTGATTCAATGGCATTTTTATGATTAAAAATATCGTAGAGCCTTAAAATAGGAATGTATTCGTCCCGAAGCCTCAATACATCAAGGCTTTTACCCACTCGACTCACTTTAGCAATATCAATTTGCAGAGATTCCACAATAGAAATGAGCGGGATAATATAAGTATGCTGAGCCACCTTAACTAATTGCCCATCTAAAATAGCGAGAGTAAGTGGTAATCTAATAGTAAACGTAGAACCAACACCGGCCGCTGAGGTTACCTCTACTGAGCCATTTAATGATTGAATATTTCGCTTAACTACATCCATCCCAACTCCACGACCAGATAAGTCACTTACCTCATCTACTGTCGAAAAGCCGGGCATAAAAATAAGCTCATTTATTTCATCGTCACTGAGATGGTTATCAGCTGAGATTAATTCGTTAGCGATGGCTTTTTCTTTTATTTTTTTTGTATTTAACCCCTGCCCATCATCCATTATTTCAATAACAATGTTTCCACCCTGATGAAATGCATTTAAGGTTACTGTGCCAACGGGATCTTTACCTGCCGCCAGTCTTTGCTCAACAGTCTCTAATCCATGATCAAGTGAGTTCCTCACTAAATGCACCATAGGATCGGATATTTTTTCCATTACTGTTTTATCAAGCTCGGTTTGCTCTCCAATCAACTTTAGCTCAACTTGCTTATTTAGTTTTTGCGCTATATCTCGCACTAATCGAGGAAAACGACTAAATACAAAGTTTATTGGCAGCATACGAATGCGCATCACATTTTCTTGTAAATCACGCGTATTATGGGCAAGTTGCGCTAGACCTTCTTGTAGTAAAGTGATTGTGGCTGGTGTGATTTCTTGTTCGCTAAGCTGATTGAGCATCGCTTGTGTAATAACAAGTTCACCTACCATATTTATTAACGAATCGACTTTATCAATACCAACTCGAATGGAGGTAGACTCTGGTGTACTTGCAGGTTTTTTATCTTTATTAGCAGCGGGTTGCTTTGGCTTACTAGGTAGCTCAGCTACTTTTATTGAATCGGATGTTTCAAGCTCAACAGCTTTAGATATCTCACCTTGATTAGGTTGTATTGGCTCATCATTGCCAAATAAGCCTCCGCATAATTCAATTGTTATGTCGGCATCGTCTTCTACCCATTCAAATACTTCTTTTATGGCTTTTTCATCATGGCTAGTATCTAAAAAAAAGCGCCAATGTAAAAAGCATTCATCACTGCTCAAATCTGTAATTTCTGGAACTTCATCGTAAAATACTGTGGTTTCTAACTCACCTAGCTCTTCAAGCTCACTGATCATATACAGTGGCTCGTTTCCTGTTTTAAATAAATGATGATGAGGTTTAAAGTCTATTTGATAGGTGTTACTACTTGTTTGCTCGTCAAAGCTTTGAGGTTTATTTCCTTGTGTTTCGTTTTTCATTCCAAGTACACGTTCAAATTGTACTTTTAACGAATCTGCCTCGGTTAAATCTGGCTCTTGCTCACCTTGAAGTGCAGCAAGTAAAGCACGCAAGCAATCCACAGCTTTGAGTAATAAATTGACATGCTCGGTACTAAGCTCTCGTTCACCTTGGCGAATTTGATCCAGTAGTGTTTCAAGTACATGAGTAAAGTCAGCAACGGAGCTAAAACCAAAAGTGCCACTGCCTCCTTTTATTGAGTGAGCAGCTCTAAAAATAGTGTTGATAGTTTCTAAATCTTCCTCACCTGGCACTAAGTTTAATAGCTCAGCCTCCATGGTATCTAGGCCTTCAAAACTCTCTTCAAAGAAAACTTCAAAAAATTGACTTAAATCTATACTCACACTGCGCTCCTTAGCGAATAACTTTTTTAATTACCGCTAGTAGCTGATCGGGATTAAATGGTTTTACAATCCAGCCTGTTGCACCAGCAGCTTTACCCTCTATCTTTTTTTCTAAGCCCGACTCTGTAGTAAGCATTAGTAATGGTGTAAATTTATAACTCGGTAAAGTACGCAGCTCTCGTATTAATGTAATTCCATCCATTATTGGCATGTTTACATCTGAGATCACGGCATCAAAATCTTGTTGCTTGGCAATAGCGAGAGCTTCACTGCCATCTTTAGCTTCGGTTACATCAAACCCGGCAGTTTTTAATGTAAAGCTCACCATTTGACGCATCGATGCTGAATCATCAACCGCTAAAATTCTTTTCATATATACCCCTAACTTTTACTTTCGGTTGTTAAGTATTGGCTTAAGCCAAGTTTATTAATTGTATGCGTTAAGGCCTCGCTACTGCCTACCCATATTATTTTGTGCTGTATAGTAAGTAGGTGTTTTTGTAAGGCGCATAAAAGTTGAATTGAGGCAGTATCAGCAGAAATCACATCGTTAATATCAAGACAGATATCATCGTTGCTATTGAGTTCGTGTAGTAAGTCTTTATGTAGTGTTTCAACTTGCGTAATAGCAAGTTCGCTCGGAAGTTTTAGCATTTAGTAAGTGCATTCCCTGTCAATTCAATTCATAACAAAAGCTTAGCCCTAGTTATTAAAATTGCCATAAAATGCTTAATTAAATTTAACCTGTCGTTAAAATACAAAAAAAGGAGCCTAAAGCTCCTTTAAAATTGGTAAAAAGTAAAAAACTAGTTTTTATAGTAATCAGCTATTTTTTTAAACTCTTCGGTTAAAGTCGTCGCATTAATTAATGGCACACTACCTTGTTTAAACTCTGGTTTAAAAATAGCTCTAACGGCTCCATTTTGATCAACCATAGCGACCGAGGCACTATGATCAACAGCATATTCTGATTCACTACTATCGCTAATGGCGTAAATTAAACCAAGCTCTCGAACAACAGGAAAAAGGTGTTTATGTTCCCCTGATACAGCTAAAAAGTCTGGGTTAAAGTAATCTATATATTGCTTTCGTTTAGCTGGTGTATCGCGTTTTGGATCAACCGATAAAAACCAAACTTGTAGCGGATAATCTGCTTGTAAGTTTTTATAAACAGCATTTAACTTAGCAAGTGTTAATGGACAAATATCTGGGCAGCTTGTGTAGCCTAAAAATACTAAATTCCACTGTCCTAAAAATTGTTGCTTAGTTACTAATTCGCCGCGCTGATCGTTTAGCGTAAAATCAGACAGTGGCTTTGCATTTTCGTAAACTAATGCATCTACATCTGGTGGACTATTTTCATTTGAACATGCTGATAAAAACGAAACTAAAATAACAATTAATCCAAGCCATAACTGCTTCATAAAGGGAGCCATTTATCTATAAATAAGATTACAAAGAGTACCATTAAATGAATAATCGAAAAACGAAATAAGTCCATTGCAGTCTCATCATTTCCAGCAATTTTTAAATTGACCGCCTTATATATAAACACGGCATTTAATACACATGCACCTATCAAATAGATTAATCCAGACATACCGATTAAATAAGGTAATACGCAAACAACAGCGAGTAAAACAGAGTAAGCAACGACGCACGTTTTACAAAAATCGATACCATGGGTTACTGGTAACATAGGGATTTTAGCGCGTTCATAATCACTTTTTCGTGCTATAGCCAGCGCCCAAAAGTGTGGTGGGGTCCAGGTAAATATTATCATTACGAGTAACCAAGGGGCTGCTGCCATTTGGTTTGTTTCTGACACCCAACCTAATAATGGAGGCATTGCGCCAGCCAACCCACCTATAACAATATTTTGCGGCGTTGCACGCTTTAAAAATGATGTATAAACAAATGCATAACCTACCAATGCAAATAACGTTAATATAGCGGTTAAGGTATTGGCCCACACCATCAGCATAATAAAACCAGCAACCCCAATAACAGCTGCAAAACTAAGCGCATGTGTTTTACTTAAACGCCCTTTAGCCACAGGGCGATGACGAGTCCGCGCCATTTTTGAGTCTATCTCGCTATCAACCACATGATTAATAACAGCTGCAGCAGCAGAAAGTAGCCCTATACCTAACAAGCTAATAAACTGTACGACCATACCGCGCCCTACATCGGGAGCCAGCGCTAAACCAACCCAAGCTGTTAGCACCAGCATGGCTACCACTTTAAATTTACTAATTGCTAAGTAGTCTTGCAGCAAACTATGAGTACGCGAAATTAGCGATTGAGTATTAACGGGTAGCAGTATTTTTTTATCAATTATAAGTGCCATCATATTTCCCCTTTATGTGCGTGATTTTAGGTAATAACACAACCTAACCATGCTTAATAACAGTATGGCTGCCATCAAGTTATGCGCCAGTGCAACTCCCAACGGAATATGCCAATGTACTAAAATAAGCCCTAAGCTAATTTGGCAAAGCAGAACAAGTAATACACTCACAACGCAATTTTTAATTTTTTTAGAGTACGCTTGGCTGTATATTTTCCACATAATTAACGCCAGAACAATGCAAGTAACGAGTGCCCAAATGCGATGTAATAAATGAATAGACATACGCGCTTGCTGCGATAACACACCAAACTCATAATTACTGTGCTCAAGTGGTAATTGAAATACGCTACTCAATGAAAACGGTTGTGCGTAATTACACAATGGCAAACCACTACAATGTGGAGCGGCGTAATTTGCAGCCAGCCAACCACCAAGTGCAATTTGGATAATTAATACACTGAGCGCTACTAAACTTAAACCGAAATAGCGTTTTGCGCCGCTATCGCCACCCATAATAGGTTTTGCGGTTAGCCGTAAATATAAAAGCGTTATAAGTGACAAAATACTAAAGCCACCTAATAAGTGGCCCATTACAATAAGCGGCTGAAGGTTCATGGTTACTGTCCACATACCAAGGGCAGCCTGAAACACCACTAGTAGAAGTAAAGCCAAAGGCAATTTAACTGGCGTAGTTGGATATTGGCGTTTTAAAAAAGCCAACACAAATAAACCTAAAATAAGTAAGCCTAAAGCACCTGCAAAGTAGCGATGAATCATTTCTTTCCACGCTTTTGCGGTTTCGAACATCATATCGGGGTAGCTTTGAGTTGCTAAGGCTATGTCAGCCTCATGCTTAGGTACCGTTAAAAAGCCATAACAACCAGGCCAATCGGGGCACCCTAAACCTGCATCACTTAAGCGGGTGTACGCACCTAAAGCAACTACAATCAAAGCGAGTAATCCTGTTATTAATACTAAGTTTTTATAATTTTTATACATCAGATACTCCAACTTAAGCTCAACTTAGTTAGCTAGAACGAGAATAGTTAAGTAATTTTTTTAGATCTTTTAATAATCCTTTTTGTACTAAACGGTTTTCTTGTGGCTCGACCTTAAAGGGGTATTCAAGTACCACTAACCCCATATGATCAATTAAATATAAACTTGCAGGATTTAAACTCTGTTGCTCGGTAATAATTTTCCATGGTAGATTTTTATTGTCGGGACTTCCCATTACAGCCATATCAACCTTGCCTTGGTTTTTACCAAGTGCCACATATAAGTTATTAAGTGCATTGAGCTGTTCGCTGCATGGGGTGTTACATTCGTTTGAATAATTAAGTGCGATAGTCCATTGTTTGGGATTATTTTGCGGCCAATTTTTAAGTTTTATTTCTTGGCTTAAAAACTCACCATTATTAGTAATTGCAGTAGGTAACCAATCAAACTTTAATGCGCCATATGCCAAAACTAATGGGATTGCGCAGCAACCCACAAACAACAAAAGGGGATTATTTTTCATTATGTGTCCTTTTTTTACTCGCAAAAATAGCCACAACAGCACATGCAACAGCTATTAAAAACCATTGCACAGCGTAGGCATTATGCTTTTGAGGGCTCATAACAACTGCCTCATAATGAGGTGTTGCAATCTCATCACCAGTACCTTGTCTGTAAGCCATAAAATTAATTAATGATTGCTGGCTTTGAGTGCTCAGCATATTCAAGTCGATAGATTGGATTCTTGTAGGTAAGTCGTTATTTGTAGTTTTATCTTCAAGCGTAAAGCTACTTAGGTTATTTTCTTTTATTTGCGCTTTAAGAATAAAAACACCTGTAGGCAGAGTAACCTTTGGCAGTGTATCTCTAGATATTAGCGCTTTTACCCATCCTAAATTAACTAAAATCACTTTTTCTTCGCTGTCTGGCTTTAGTAAAGCAAGTAGGTCGTACCCTACTTGCCCGTTATAAACTTGATTATCTAAAAGCCAATATTGGTTTTGTACAAACCGCCCTTTTAACTCAACCAATACACCAGTTTTGTTCCAGCTATCAGGCAGGTTAAGTAATTGAGACCAGCTCATCACACCCCGATTCTGTTGCTTAGCAATAGCGGTTAGTTGTTGCTGCTTTTGCTCACCTCGCTCCAACTGCCAAAATCCTAGTCGCACACACACAAGTACAACAACCACAACCATACAAAGTGTGATTAGTGAACTAAGCTTTTGTTTGTGCCATAAAACTAACTGCATAAAGGGTCAACTCAGTGATTATTAAAATTATTATCGTACTGTTGTTAATATTTATACTTTTTAACTTATTTAGAGCATTGTTTATTATGGTGTCAGGGAAAACTGGGGGACGACCTATGTCTCACTTTTTAGGTCGTCGCGTATTGTTTTCGGTCGTTGTTTTAGTTGTTGTTATTGCAGCGCTTAAACTTGGTTTTATTAAAGCAAATAATTCGCCAATAAACGCTACAGCACATATACAAATACAAACAAACACAGCCACACCACATCAACAAAGTGCCAATACCAAGCAGCTGCTTGAAAAGCAAAATGCTTATCTCTAGTAAAGTGCCCTTTTAATATCCGTAAAAATATTACAAATAAAAGTACCGTTCCTAACGTTACATGCATGCCATGAAAACCAGTCAATAAAAAGAACGTATTACCGTAAATACCCGCATCTAGCGTTAGGTTAAGGTCATTATATGCATGCATGTACTCCTCAACTTGCAGCCCTAAAAAGCAAACGCCCAATAAAATAGTAGCGCCTAAAAAAACTTTAAGTGGAGTGCGTTTATTGTTTTCCATCGCTACGTGGGCAAAATGTAAAGTAACTGAGGAAGTAAGCAGTATTAAGGTATTTATAAGCGGTAAGCCTTGCCAGCCCATAGCTTGAGTAGTTTCGCCAGCAGGTGTTGAAACTAGCGGCCAAACAGCTTCGAAAGTTGGCCATAAAACCTCGTTAGTCATTGCATTATTGCCTGCGCCTCCAAGCCAAGGTACCGACAATACGCGTGCATAAAAAAGCGCACCAAAAAAGGCCATAAAAAACATAACTTCAGAAAAAATAAACCAGCTCATACCTTGTCTAAAAGAGCGATCCATTTGTGCTGAGTACAAACCTTGGTCCGATTCACTAATTACATTTTTAAACCAGCTAAACAACATATACACAAGTACAGCAATACCGGCATAAAGCAGATAAACCCCGCTACCACCTTCTTTACCTACACTCATAACAGTCAAGCCTGCCCCTACTGCAATAAAAAACAATGCAACAGCACCTACAATAGGCCATGGGCTTTGCTCAGGTACGTAATAATGCTCATATTCTTGATTCATTTTATTTACTCCTAGTTTCACACTAGTTTAAAAAGCTAGTTGTTACTTGCCACCAGCTGTTCACTAATATCAAATACGGTATAAGATAAAGTTAATTCTTCAATATCGCTTGGCAGTGCGGTATCAACATAAAAAAGTAATTTAAATTCAAGTTCTTCCCCTGCTTTTAGAGGTTGCTGATCAAAGCAAAAACAGGCTATTTTGTGTAAATACTTTGCCGCTTTACCTGGCGAGACTGATGGTACAGCCTGCATTACTTTATCTAGATTGCTGTTATTTTTAGCACTAAACATTACTTCACGCATTGCACCGGGTTTTACCACTACACTGTATTCTTTTGATTTAACTTCAAATGGTGCACCACTTTGTGCGTGAGTAGTAAAGCTAACGCCGACTTCTCGATTTTGTACTATTTGTGTACTTTGCTCTGCTTGCTCAAGCGAAGGTTTTCCATTAAGCCCTGTTACATCACAAAACACGTCATACAAAGGTACTAAAGCAAAGGCAAAGGCAAACATGCCTATGCAAATAAGTACCAAACGTTTGAGTAGCGGTGCGTGTGTCATTACTTAATTACCGGCGGCGTAGAAAAAGTATGATATGGCGCTGGAGAGTCAACTTCCCACTCAAGCCCTTCTGCCCCTTCCCATACTTTTGCAGGCACTTTATCACCGCCACGCGCGCATTTAATTACCACAGCTACAAACAACAATTGCGATAAACCAAAGGCAAATCCACCAATACTTATGATTGCGTTAAAGTCGGCAAATTGAAGTGCATAATCGGGAATTCGACGCGGCATACCGGCAAGCCCTACAAAATGCATAGGAAAAAACAGTACGTTCACACTCACCAGCGATAGCCAAAAATGCCATTTAGCTAGCGTGATATTAAACATATTGCCCGTCCACTTGGGCAGCCAGTAATAGGCCCCCGCCATTATCGAAAATACAGCCCCTGTTACTAATACATAATGAAAATGCGCCACTACAAAATAAGTATCATGGTACTGAAAGTCAGCAGGTGTAATTGCCAGCATCAACCCCGAAAAGCCACCTAAGGTAAACAGCACAATAAACGCAATACTAAAAAGCATTGGCACTTCAAAAGTTATTGAGCCTTTCCACATTGTGGCAACCCAATTAAATACTTTTACTCCTGTAGGTACCGATATAAGCATGGTCGCGTACATAAAAAACAACTCGCCAGCGACCGGCATCCCAGTGGTAAACATATGATGAGCCCATACAATAAAGCTCAATAGTGCTATGGAGGATGTGGCGTATACCATTGAGGCATAGCCAAAAAGTTTTTTACGAGAAAAGGTAGGTACTATTGTAGATATAATGCCAAAGGCAGGAAGAATCATTATGTATACTTCGGGATGACCAAAAAACCAAAAAATGTGTTGGAACATCACCGGGTCGCCACCGCCTGCGGCATCAAAAAAGCTGGTCGCAAAATACTTATCGGTAAGTACCATAGTGACAGCCCCTGCAAGCACTGGCATTACCGCTATTAATAAAAAGGCAGTAATTAGCCACGTCCATACAAATAAGGGCAACTTCATCCATGTCATGCCAGGGGCACGTAAGTTCACTATAGTTACAATCACATTGATTGCGCCCATTATTGAGCTAATCCCCATAATATGTACGGCAAATACAAACAATGCAGTATTGTCATTACTGTATGTTGTAGACAGTGGTGCATAAAAAGTCCAGCCAAATGCAGGACCCCCACCAGGCATAAATAACGATGCCAATAGGATTAAAAACGCAAACGGTAAAATCCAAAAGCTCCAGTTATTCATTCTTGGCAATGCCATATCTGGCGCGCCAATCATGAGTGGTATCATCCAGTTAGCAAGGCCTGTAAAGGCCGGCATAACCGCACCAAACACCATAATTAAACCATGCACTGTGGTCATTTGATTAAAAAAGTGAGGATCGACCAACTGTAAACCTGGTTGAAATAATTCAGCTCTGATCACCATAGCCATCCCGCCACCAATTAAGAACATGGTCAGCGAAAAAATTAAATATAAACTACCTATATCTTTATGATTAGTTGTGTAAAGCCAGCGTTTAAAACCTTTAGCTGGGTGATGAGCATGATGAGCTTCATTGGCGTTAGGTTGTTCTACTATGCTACTCATTAGTTCGCCTCCACTTTGGCATCAAGTGCTGCCTGTATTTGACTCGGTTGAATAACATCACCCGTATCATTACCCCACGCATTACGTTTATAAGTAATAACCGCTGCTAATTGCTTTATAGATAACTGTTTGGCAAATGCTTGCATTGCCGTACCGGGTCGCCCATGGATAACTACATCAATGTGATCTTTTATATTGCCAAGCACTATAGGGCTGCCTTTAAGTGCAGGAAATACACCCGGTAACCCCATGCCAGTAGGCTGATGACATGCAGCACAATTGGCCATATATACTTGTTCGCCTAAAGTCATTAATTCTTCTTTTGGGAGGGTTTTATCAAGTAATGCGGCATCTGCTAATGCTGCTTTTTGTTTAGCTTGCTTTGCATCTGCAAGCCACGTTTTAAAATCAGCCTCAGATTTAGCGACCACCACAACAGGCATAAAGCCATGATCTTTACCACACAACTCAGCACATTGGCCTCGGTAAGTACCTTCTTCGTTTATGTTCGTCCATGTTTCGTTTATAAAGCCGGGATTCGCATCTTTTTTAACTGCAAAATCAGGTACCCACCAAGAGTGAATAACATCGTCAGAAGTCATTAAAAATCGTACTTTTTGATTTATTGGCAGTACAAGAGGCTTATCAACCTCAAGTAAGTAGTTAGGATTTTTATCTGCAAGGTTCGCGATTTCATCTTGCGGGGTAGATAAAATAGAGTAGAACTCTACATCTTCACCCATATATTCATAATGCCATTTCCATTGCGAGCCTGTAATTTTAATAGTGAGATCAGCTTTGCTGGCATCTTCCATTGCAATTAGGGTTTTAGTGGCTGGTACTGCCATAGCAATTAAAATAACAAACGGGATTGCAGTCCAAAGTATTTCTACTTTAGTGCTTTCGTGAAATTGGGCAGGTACAGCCCCTTTAGATTTGCGGTGATGAATAAGTGCCCAAAACATAATTGCGAACACTATCACCCCAATCACACAACATATTATAAATATGGTCATGTGCAGCTGATATACATTATTGCTTATATCGGTTACGCCTTTGCGCATATTGTATTGGCTGTTAGCCAAAACTGGGTGCGAAAAAACACATAATATAAGCCACAAGGTAGAGGTCAGTTTACCCATGTGACGGCTCCTTTGATGCTATTGCGAATGCAAAGCGAAGAGGCATACGGCTTAAACGCCAATTCGTTATTTTTATTTTTTTAGTCAATCTCATTTAATATTGATTGGTTTTGCTGCGCCAACAACGGGTTTGTGTATATTGTGTGTTCTCAAAACTAAAAAGCTGTGAGTTATTATTAGCTCAGCACATTAATAATTAGCTAAAAAATGAACAACAAGCAAGTTTTAGTATAAAAAACAATCAGGTGATATTGAGTAATTAATAAAAAATCAGTAACCAACTAGGTAACAGGAAGTTCAAAAGATGAGCAAAACAAAGGGGTTTAACGCATTCGGAGGGGGAAAATATAAGTGCAAAAAAGTTTACAGCTTAAATTGTCAGTGAGCTATTTATGCCCTATTTTTAGTGCGAATTTAAAACAGAAAATGCGTACTAATTAGTACGCATTTATAAAACTGCTTGTTTAAAAGCTATTTTTAAAGTCACATCCAATCAGCGTTTCTTATAACGCCAACGGCTAAGCCTTCAATATTAAAAGACTCATTCTCAAGATCTACTTCAATAGATTCAAAATCGTCGTTTTCAGCATGAAGTAATACTTTACGACCCGCTTTCTCAAGACGTTTTACAGTTACGTCTTCGTCTAGGCGGGCAACAACAACTTGCCCATTTTCAGCGGTTTGAGTACGATGTACAGCAAGTAAATCACCATCCATAATACCAATATCTTTCATGCTCATACCGTTAACGCGTAGTAAAAAATCTGCAGCCGGTTTAAACATTAATGGATCGATTTTGCAGTGACTTTCAACGTGCTCTTGCGCCAAAATAGGTGAACCAGCAGCAACACGCCCTATAAGCGGTAAACCTAATTGTTCTGGCTCTTCTTCTTCAATTAACTGAATACCACGGCTTGCACCTGGTTTCATTTTAATTGCGCCTTTTTTAGCAAGTGCTTTTAAATGTTCTTCAGCAGCATTGGCACTTTTAAAACCTAATGTTTGCGCTATTTCAGCACGTGTAGGAGGCATACCAGTGTCTTTAATAAAAACTTTAATTAGTTCGAGTATTTGAGCTTGGCGGTTCGTTAATGGTCGCATACAACTGGTTTTCCATACAGTACATTTAACTGTGAGTATATACAGTTAAATAAAAATCGCAAATTTAAATTAAGCCTTAAAATAGCCAAAGTAATTTCACTTGTGTACATTTTAGGGATATAACTAAAGCTAGGTTTATAAATGATTAAAAAAGCAAAGGAGTCATTATGAGTATTTGGTACCAGCCCATCACTTTAGAGCTGTGCAAGCAGTTAGAACAAGGCATTGATGGCCAAGGAACATTAATGAAAACCATGGGAATAGAAGTCACTGAAATTGGTGATGATTACTTAGTAGCCACTATGCCGGCAATTCCTGAGCATCATAACCCAATGGGAATGGTTCACGGCGGTGCTAACGTTGTACTTGCCGAAACAGTTGCCAGCTATGCAGCTAACTTTGTTGTCGATTTTACAAAATTTTACTGCGTGGGGCAGGAAATTAGCGCAAGTCATTTAAAAGCATCTCGCAACGGCACTTTAACAGCAACGGCAAGAGCGTTTCATATTGGCCAACGTAGTTCAGTGTGGGAAATAAAAATTACAAATAGCCGCAATGAGCTGTGCTGCGTATCAAAAATGACCGCAGCAGTCGTAGAGCGAAGATAGTTACTTTTCGATTGGGTAAATTGTAATTTCCATACCCGCACCAATCGCAGATATACGCAATAGTGTATCTGCATCTAAGGCTTGATTAAAGCACTTAGGTGAAGTGCCTGATTCAAAACCAATATCAAACGTTCTACGTGAACAGCTTAACCATTGTTTTAGCGCGTTACGCGAACACGATTCAATAAGCTCACATATATGGTTTATTGCTTTGTCAGGCGTGTTTACTACACCTGTTGCTTCAATACGCGCTAATTGACGGTATTCGTCTTTGTCATAATGTAAAATCGTCGCGACTTTTTTCAAGTCTGCCACTAGCAAACTAATATCTTGCTTTGATTCAAGCTCAAGATCTACATTTAAAAATTGAATTTCCGACATCGTTTCGTATTTATCCTCTAATAATTTCATTGCAAACTTTAACGCAGTTTTACCGTTATACCAAATCAACTATGCTCTATTAACCACTTTATATAGATATTTCGCAGCTTTTAAGTATTTTTTAGCGTTTAAAGCTAGCTGGATATCAAACACTCAGCTCAATTAAACAAATAAGTCATGTTAGCAATTTAAGTGTAATCTTTTTTATTTTTAAATGATTACAGTAAGCTATAGTTTAAACTGCGACAAAATGTCGCAGTAACTAATCCCATTAATGTAATAAACTAGCCTCTAAAAATAATAAGACTAAAACATGAATAAAAAAATATTTAAGTATGCTCGCAAGTTACATAAATGGCTCGGTTATTTGCTCACATTACAAATTTTAGCTTGGCTATTAGGCGGTTTAGTCATGAGCGCTATTCCTCTTGATAAAGTTCATGGGGAGCATCTTGCAACACGTACTCTTAATAACCCATTTACGCAGGCTGATTATGTTGCCTCCCTTAACGATATTGCATCTCAGGTGGTTAATCCAACACAAATAATTTTTGAGAACTTTTTAACCACACCTATAATTACAGTAATAAATAAAGATGAACAGCAAAGCTTTAACGGTATAACAGGCCGACCTTTTGAGCCGCCAACTAAAATACAAATTACCGCAAATGCTAAAGCACACTTACTTATTGATGCTCAAGTGACAAGCGCTGTACTGCTAAAGCAAGGTATGCGAGAAGTTGGATATAAAACCAATGTTTGGCAGGTACAATTTGACGACACATTTAACACAACACTGTACTTGTCAGAAAATAACGGCAGAGTTGTCACCGTTCGCAGCACACTATGGCGAATTTTCGACTTTTTTTGGATGTTACATATTATGGATTACGATGAGCGAGAGGATTTTAATAATCCGCTGCTTATTAGTTTTGCAGCAACCAGCGTACTTTTTTGCCTAAGTGGAATATTACTACTTATGCAAAACATACGACTAAAACGATTTATCCGAATTAAAAGTAAGAATAAATCAAAGTAGTCATATTGGTTTTTAAGAACTAGCGCACTCTCACCAAAGACTAAATAAGCCCTAGGAAGTACCCAAGGGCAGATTTTATTCCAAGTGTTTAAATCGACTCAAATGTCGCTTTAACATTTCGTTTTCGAAAATCAACTCATCACGCTCATCCAGCAATTGTAAAACTAAAGCTATTGCCGACCAATCTAACGAAAAGTCATGTTGAATACGGGCCGCTTTTTTAACTAAGGTCACTGCAGATACCGTAAATTGCCACTGCGTAACATGCTTCCCCTCAATTGGAACCGCAATATTGTGCTCAACTAGCTCATATAAAATTGCTTCGCTAATATCACTACTCAAACATAGCTCTTTGCTAGTAAGTAAATCATCTTTTTGTGTCACGATAATTTGCATTATGGCTTGCTCCAGTTATTACGGGGATCAAAGTGAGCTTTTTCGGCTAATTCTTCCCAAAGTTTTTTACTGGTATCATCAACAGATGTTGGATTAACAATTTTAAGCACAGCAAATAAATCACCTTTGGCTTTTTTACTCATTAATCCCTTACCTTTAATACGCAAGCGTTGACCAGACTGACTATTAGATGGAATAGTTAATTGGATTTTGCCTGCCAACGTAGGTAAATTTATTTTTGTACCAAGAGCCGCTTCCCATGGTGCAAGAGGGACGACTATATTTAGGTTATGACCTTCAACATCAAATAATGGGTGGGGCACTAAACTAATTTGTAAGTACAAATCGCCATTTTGCCCGTTCGCTGACCCTAATCCGCCTTGCCCTTTTAGTCGAATTCGTTCGCCATTTACTGAACCTGCGGGAATTTTCACTTTAAGTGATTTTTTAATTTCAGAGACACGACCACTACTATCTCGCTGCGGTAACATAAACTCAACAGGCTTAACGGTATCAACTAAAGTCTCTTCAAGAAAAATCGGGAACTCTATTTCCACATCTTGTCCTTTTTGCGCGCGAGTAGCGTTACTTCTGCTCTGCCCGGAACGATTGAATCCACCGGCGCCGCCAAACATTGAATTAACAAAATCAGAAAACTCTTGATCGGTTTGAGGATCGCTTTGCTGATAATTACTTTGCGATGAGGCATTGTTACCACCATAATTACCTTGCTGTTGACGAGCACGATTTTGTTGATGACGACGTAACTCGTCGTATTTAGTGCGTTCTTCTTTGTTATGAATGACTTCGTAAGCTTCTGCTATTTCTTTAAACTTATCTTCTGCTTGAGGCTCTTTGCTTACATCTGGGTGATATTTTCTGGCTAATTTTTTATAAGCTACTTTAACCGCTTTATCGTCTGCATCAGGCGATATTCCGAGCACTGCATAATAATCAACAAATTTCATTTGCAATCCAAATCCCCATATTGAGTAAGCTTTAAGCATACTCCTTAACGTATAATCTTGTGTGGTTAAAATACGATAAATAGTAAGAAATAAATGAATAGTGAAAATAACTTTGAATAAAAAATTAATCGGACACTTTTTAGTAATATAAGTGCAGGCCTTAAGTTAACTTTATCTTTTATCTTCAAGGCTTTAAACTGCCTGTTCCTGTAGTTCACATTTGTGATGGATATGACTCGATTTATTCTGGCCTTACTGGCTTGCTGTGTGTGTTTTTCGGTATCTGCCGAACAATTTACCCGTTTTTCAACGGCTAAAAGACATTTAATTAAAACCCTCCCTGACAACGCCAAAAGTATTTACTGCGGTTGTGATATCAAAAAAGAAGGCAAAAAACTCATTCCTGATCCTTCTAACTGTGGTTACATTCCTCGAAATACACTTACCCGCTCAGGCAAAGTAAATGTGCGAGCACTACGCATTGAGTGGGAACATATTGTTCCGGCGTGGGAATTTGGTCATCAGCTACAATGTTGGCAAGATGGCGGACGTAAAAACTGCCGTAAAGTAAGTGCTAAATTTAGAAAAATGGAAGCTGATATAAATAACTTAGCGCCAGCTATTGGCGAAATTAATGCCGATCGCTCTAATTATCGTTTTGGCATGCTTAGCGAAAACGCCACACAGTATGGTCGCTGCGAAGTAAAAGTAAACTTTAAGCAACGTGTAGTTGAACCGCCTGTCTATGCACGTAAACGTATAGCCGACACTTACGCTTACATGCAGAAAACATACGGTTTAAAAATCTCTGATAAACAGCAAAAGTTATTTAATGCGTGGAAAAAGCAAGCATTTGCAGATACAAGTAGTGCGAGCAAGCTCTAAGCTTTAACACTCATTTACATAAATCAAAGTTATAAATGTTGAATAAACGAGCGAGTGTTGTAATATTTTAAACAACTTATTTACAGAAAGTCCTTAACTATGTTTAAAAATAATAAAACCTCGCTTGCCATTTTTGCAGCACTTTCGGGCTTTGCTTTAACGGGTTGTGGCGGCGGAGGCGGTATCGACTCTGCTCCTGTAGTTACCACGCCTATAGTTACAACACCTGTTAGTAGCAGCCCAACATGGACAGCGGCGGTATTTGAGCCCTCTAACGATTTAAAAAACTTTTGCGAAATCCCTCGTACGGGTAACGATCCCTTTAATAACAACAACCCCTACCCAGATCAAGCGGGTTCTGCCCTTTATGAAAAGCTTTGGCTTCGCTCTTGGAGCGACGAAACATACCTTTGGTATGATGAGATTGCCGATAACGACCCTGAAAGCTTTGCCACAGTAGCCGATTATTTTGCCCAATTAAAAACAGAGCAGCTTACCGACTCAGGTGCAAAAAAAGATAACTTTCATTTTTCAGAACCTACTGAAGATTACTTTCAAGAAGCGCAATCGGGCGTTACTTCTGGTTACGGTATAAATTGGGCGTTTATTGGCGATACAGCCGATCGTATTTTACGCGTTGCTTATCTTGAAGATGATTCGCCTGCAAGCCAAATAGGCTTTCAACGTGGTGATACCGTACTTTCAGTTGACGGTGTTAGCATTAATACCAATACAGAGTCGGGTGTAGATACGCTTAACGAAGGTTTATTTAGTCCTACTAACGGCGACTCACATACTATTGTTGTACGCAGTAACGATGGCGCCGAAAAAACATTTAATGTAACCGCTGGTAATATTGAACAAACACCTGTTCAAAATGTTAAAACGATTACAACCGCAAATGGTTCAAGCGTGGGTTACATGCAATTTAATAGCCATATAAGCATTGCCCAAGAAGGGCTTATTGATGCGGTAAATAAGTTTAAAACCGATGGTATTGATGAGCTTGTAATCGACTTTAGATATAACGGTGGTGGTTTATTAGCACTGTCGGCACAATTAGCTTATATGGTTGCCGGTAATGCCAACGTTAACAACCGCTTTTATTATCAAACTCAACAAAACGATAAACAACCCGTTGATTCGCCCTTCCCATTTATTGATGAAGAAATAGATTACTCTACTTTTTTTAGCACAGGTGAAAACCTACCTGATTTAAACCTATCAAAGGTTTATGTATTAAGCACATCAGGCACCTGTTCGGCATCAGAAGCTTTTATTAATGGTTTAAAAGGTATAGACGCAGAAGTTATTTTAATTGGCGACACAACCTGCGGTAAGCCCTATGGCTTTACCCCAACTCATAACTGCGCAACAACCTATTACACTATTCAGTTTAGTGGCGTAAATAGCAAAGGATTTGGCGAATACGCTGCGGGGTTTACACCAACCCCTACTCCACAATTTGATGCTGATGTTCAAGGTTGTGAAATTGAGGACGACTTTGATCATCAGTTAGGCGACAGTGACGAGGCCGTTTTAGCCACCGCATTATTTCATGTTGAAAATGGCAGTTGTCCAGTTAGAACGGCTGCTGCAAAAGCAGAACCAGCTAATTTTTCAAGCTCTCGTGAATCTCTCATTCCTTTAAATATGCCGGTACAATTTACCCAGCGTAATATGGACTTAACTTGGCCAACGCTGGGTGAGGAAAGGTAATGGCTAAATTATTACTCCCATTAGCCACCTTGCTCGCTTTAGGCGGATGCCAAAGTGTAGATAGTGAGCCTGCTAAACCCGCTATATTAACGAGCGTTAATCCCAGCGTTATTACAACACTACAACAGGCAATTCAACAAGCTAAGGGAGGCACATTAGTAACACTTGCCGATTCGGTATTTACTAAACGTAGCGAACTGCTAATTGATCATGCAATGAGTAAAGGGTCTGATGGCAGAGTAATTATGGGCGCGCATAATATAAAATCTGAGAAGTTTATTTTGCAACTACGTAATAACCAATGCGAGCTTTACTATCCTAAAAAAGAGCTTACTACAGTACTTGAAGGTGTTACCTGTAAAGAGTTATAAGGCACTTTATTAATGTTTATAAATTAATAAAAAAGGCGCGCAGCATATCGCTGCGCGCCTTTTTCTATTTTAAAGCGTTATTACAAGTCTTGATGCGGACCAAACACTTCATAATGAATCTGCTCGTTTTTAACACCTAACTCAAGTAACTGGTTTTTTATAAATGCCATAAAACCGGCAGGACCACATAAGTAAAAGTCACCATTACTCAATGGTAGCTGTGCTTGTACTGCGTTTAGGTTCATTAACCCAGTAAAGTCAGCGCCCTCTGTCGCTTGGTTAAACCACGTCATTGTTTGTAAGCGGTTATAAACTGCATTTAACTCATTTAAATATTTTGAAAACGAATGCTGCTGAGTATTTTCGCAGGCATGTAAATACATAATCTCTTGATTAGAGTTGTCACTTAATAACGTTTCAAGCATAGCCAGCATTGGCGTTTGCCCAACACCTGCTGAAATGAGTACCGCTGGACTTGTATTATTACGTAAAAAGAAGTCTCCTGCCGGCGGGTATAGCTCAACAATAGTGCCTTGCTCTAATGAGTGTAAATAATTAGACACCATGCCAGGCTTTGGCTGTAGCTCTTTTTTAACACTAATACGGTAGTTTTTAGCGTTACTTTTTTGTGAAATAGAATACTGGCGAATTTCTTCATATTCAGCGCCCTCTGGCTTAACTTTAATACCTAAATACTGCCCTGGTTTATGTGTAATAACAGCTTCGCCATCAACTGGCGTAAGTGTAAAACTCGTTACTAGTTCTGATTCAGCCTGTTTGTTGGTTATTTCAAATTGGCGAGTTCCCGCCCAACCACCGTGTTTATTTTTACTGTGCTCATACAAAGCAGCTTCTTCGGTTATACAAATATCAGCAAGTACGCCGTAAGCTTCGCGCCAAGCGTATTCAACATCGGGAGTAAATTGCTCAGGAAGAAGCTCTTTAAGCGTACCAATTAAGTGTGCACCTACAATAGGGTAATGCTCAGGTAAAATATTCAAGCTTGTATGCTTATGATTAATACGTGTTAGCGCTTCTTTTAATACGGCTAAATTATCAATATTTTGTGCATACGCAGCCAATGCATTAAAAAGTGCAAATTGCTGACGACCTGTATCTTGATTCGCCATATTAAAAATATTTTTAAGCTCAGGATTATGGCTAAATAAACGCTTATAAAAATGATCGGTAACAACCGTACCCGCCTCTGCTAATAACGGAACTGTGCTTTTTACAATCTCAATGGTTTTATCAGATAACATATGTGTTTCCTATGGATGAACTAACCACGACGCCCATCAACACGACGCCGCGTTAATATAGGTGTGCAGTGAATTAAAAATAATGAAAAAGCCACTAACCACAGCAAAGCACTTATTTGCCAAGCAAGGTGAGGCCCAATAATAAAAGGGAGTAATGAACGAGTAATAGCGGCCACAAGCAAAAACGCAAAAGCAACAGCCATGTAATGAGGAATAGCGAGTGTACGCCCTGTATGACCATGTGATACACGCGTCATCATTGCTAAAATCATCATACCTATTGTGCCAATAGTGATTAAGTGCAGCGCATCTTTAAATTGTATTGCACTGCTATAAAAGCTAAATGCAACCATCATTAACCCTACGCCTAACGCTAAGTAGGAAAAATGTAAAGACCATAACAACGGCACTCTCAATACCTTGCTATCCCACCAAAAACCAGCCCTGACCAGGTGAAGCGCAGCAACAGTTGCAACAACTAACGCAGGATTAATCGTGTTCAAAAACAACTTGTTGATGAAAAATAAAGTGATAGCCAAAATAGATAAATACATCACCGCTTTATCTATTTTAGGAGTGCGAACTTGTGCGGTTAAACCTAGACCTTTAGCGGTAAAAAATGGTAGAACGCGACCCGCAACAATGCCAACTAGTAAAGTAATTACCAGTACTGCGGTATCAACCACACCAAGTGCAAGCTGCATGTTTTGTTTTAAAACAAGTATTAAATACAATACATTGAGCCCACAAAGCACAGCTAAAATAGCTAAAAACGGATAGTTACTTTTGCTATTGGCTTTTAATAACATATTAGCCAGTACTGCTATGGCGCCTAGCCACCAAATAACTTGTAATGTAAGTGCAGCATATAAATTAAAATGAGCAATATCAGGCAATATCACAAAAAAGGCTAAGCGCGCTGCAAGCCATATAAACGTAAGCCACATAAGGGCTTTCCCACTTATGCTCGGTACGCCTGTCCATGTTTGTGCAGCGGTAAGTAAAAAGCCAACAGCTACAACTCCTGCAAAGCCAAACAGCATTTCGTGCGCGTGCCATAATGTCGCAGGTATCGATGAGTGCCAACTTGCATGGCCTGTTAAAATAAGTAGCCAATACCCCACCGACAAAAATGCCAATAAGCCACCGCCTAAAAAGAAAGGTCTAAAAGCGAGCATCCATAATGGCCATTGAGATACTTGATGAATAGCAACGCGTGCTGGCATTGGCTCAGTTAAGTTTATAGGGCGCATTATCGTACCTCCTGCCCTAAACCATGTTGTGCAACACAGCGCAGTACGTAACTTACTTTTAAAATAGCAGCAATAACAATAGTCCCAATATGAGCTGATACTTGCACCGCCATGGAAAAGTACTCAGCAAACGGGTAGCTAATTAAAATACTTGCCGTAATACACACTAAACTCACAGCTAATGCAGTATTGGCAGCAAATAATACTGTTTCGTATAGTGAACTAAACTGTGTTTGATTATTTAAATTATTCAGCATTAGTGTGTTCATGGCGATCTCTGTAACTAACTACGTTACTTAGCTATTACACATACTGTGCCAACAAATTTAATTAATTAAATTCAATAAGTTAAATTAAACCACTTTACAGTATGAGTCTTTATGACCTACTATAAATTAACTCATAAGAACACAAACAGGTCATTTTGACATGAACCAGCAATTCAACCTTACACAAGTTGCTCTAGAGCTTGCTCAAAGTACACTACACGAGCATAGCTTTGATCAATTACTAGCAACGGTTGAGCGGGTGATTCCTAGTGATGCAAGCGCGTTATTAGTGCTTCAGGGTGAGCAATTAAAACCACTGGCAATTAAAGGGTTAATGTCCGACAGTCTTGGCAGGCGATTTAAGATAGTAGAACACCCTCGCCTAGAAGCTATTTGCAAAAGCACACTCGCGCTACAATTTGCGCACGACTGCCCGCTACCCGATCCATACGACGGATTACTATTAGCTAAAACCGGCGACATACCGGTACATGCATGTTTAGGCTTACCTCTTTATGATAAAAACGCGCTACTTGGCGTACTTACGTTTGATAGCCTTAACGCCAATGCATTTAACAGCATAAGCGCTGATACACTCAATACCTTACAAACGCTGTGTAGTGCGCATTTTAAAACAGCTTTAGAGCTTGCCCATTACAAACAGCATGCACAGCACTCAAGTGCATTAGTGCAAGAACTAAATCGTGAAGCGTTAACACGGGACGGCGGTGAAATTATTGGTCAAAGTCCGCTAATGCAAACACTTAAAAACGAAATTAAACTCGTTGCAGCATCTAACTTTAGCGTGCTTATATTAGGTGAAACAGGGGTAGGAAAAGAACTTGTTGCACGTAATATTCACTTAAATTCAGCTCGAAAAGATCAACCGCTTATTCACTTAAATTGTGCATCACTTCCTGAAAACCTCGCCGAAAGTGAATTTTTTGGTCATGCAAAAGGGGCTTTTACAGGCGCACAAAATTCGCGCCAAGGTAAATTTCAATTAGCTGATGGCGGCACGTTATTTTTAGATGAAATAGGCGAACTGCCCCTGGCCATGCAAAGTAAACTATTACGAGTGCTACAAAGTGGCGAAATACAAACGGTAGGAGAAGACACGCCAAAGTACGTAGATGTACGCGTAGTTGCCGCAACCAACAGAAATTTAAAAGAAGAAGTAGCTCAAGGTCGCTTTAGAGCCGATTTATACCATCGCCTCAGTGTCTACCCTATTACTGTGCCACCACTTAGTAAACGCGAGCACGACATAACACTCTTAGCTGGTTATTTTATTGAGCAAACAGCCCGTAAATTAGGGATAAAACAATTAAAACTAAGCCCTGAAGCGCAAGTACTGCTTAATCAGTACAACTGGCCAGGTAACGTTCGCGAGCTTGAACATGTTATTAGTCGCAGCGCCCTAAAAGCAAAACAAAGCCAATGGCAAAATCCAATAATAACCATTACAAGCGAGCACTGTGATTTAACCCCGAGTGCGCCGCAAAACTCTCTAGTAGCAAGCCAAAGTACAACCAACACCTTAATCAACCAACCTTTAAAGCAAGCTGTAGAATCGTTGCAATACAACGTAATTACCGAGCAATTAAAGAAGCATAACTACAACTGGTCAGCAGCAGCAAGAGTACTTGAATTAGATAGAGCTAACTTAGTACGCTTGGCTAAACGCCTAGGCATAGAAGTAAAAAAAACACTATAATCATTTAAAACACAGCTAAAATGCTGCTAAAACTATTGATTAGCAGCTAACTTACTAAAATGTATTTTTAACAACCCTGCAAAAGCTTGTACTTTAGCAGTGCGATGCACTAAATGATGCGTGACTAACCATACATCGGTAGGCCAGCTTAACTCACTGTGTAATATAGGTACTAAATCAGAATATTGCGCCGCTACGTCATGCTGTAATCCGCCAATGCCTAGCCCTTTAATTATTGCACGAGTCGCTTCTGCGGTTTCAGATACTCGCAGCTTAATTTGCGATGCAGGAATATGTTCATCTGCCCATGCAAAATAAGGTACGCGGGCATTAAAACCCGCCACACCCGATACAAAGTTATGTTGTTGTAAATCACTTAATAATTTAGGCATGCCGTACTTATTAATGTAACGTTTATTAGCGTATAAACCCGATGATAACTGCGCTAAATGCTGAGCAATATAATCGCCTTCATCAGGCCTTGGGCCTGCACGAACTGCAATATGTGCTTGTCCGTGATCGAGCCTTAACCTTTTTTGTTCTAAAATAACTTCTAACTGCACTTGCGGATGTAATGCCTGAAATTGCTCACATACATCACCAAGTACATCCATAAAGCCACTTACCGTCGTTAGCAATAAACTCCCTCTAAGGGTGCTATCGGCTGCTGCTATATCGTTATGTAACTGCTCTAAGGAGCTATGGATAGTTTGTGCTGTTGCAAATAACTTGGTGCCAATTTCAGTAACCTTGTAACCACGAGCATGGCGATGAAAAAGGCGTGCATTTAAGTTTTTTTCAAGATTATTAATTCGCCTAAGTACTGTGCTGTGGTGCACATTAAGCTCTTCTGCTGCCGCCGTTAACGTGCCTAATCGTGCTACTTCAAACGCTACTTTAACGTCTTGCCAATCTTCAAATTTTATCGCCATGCTGCTTACCTTATACTTATGTGCATTTACGCACACAAGTGTTGCGTTTATTGGGGTTTTCTACAAGCAAAATTTTGCTACATTAGCGTTGTAAGTTTAAACACTAAAAGGTCACTAGCATGTCAGCACCAAAAATTATCGCCCTAGCAGGAAGTCTTCGACAAGAAAGCTTTAATCAAAAAATTATTAATGAGGCAGCACGTTTTGCTCTACAAACAGGTGCTGAAGTAGAAGTAATAAAACTAAACGAATTAAACATCCCACTATTTAACGAAGATATTGAAGCGCAAGGTACACCAAGCGATGTACAGCTTTTAAAAGACAAGCTACGTGCAGCTGACGGTATTTTACTAGCAAGCCCAGAGTACAACGGCTCTATAACTGCAGCACTTAAAAATGCGATTGATTGGGCATCGCGCACAGAGCAAGGTGCTGTTCCTGCTTTTCGTAATAAAGTAGTGGCGCTGTTTTCAGCATCACCAGGTGGACTTGGTGGGTTACGCGGTTTAAATCATGTACGTGATATATTAAGTGGTATTGGATCGTTAGTGCTTGCCGATCAACTTGCAGTACCCGCTGTACACACATTGTTTGATGAAAATGGGCAAATTAATGAACCTGTTACTGCAGAGCGAGTATCGGCGCTTGCTCATCAGTTAGTAAGCGTTGCAAGTAAGTTAAGATAACTTGCACGCCTAAATAACTAATTACTTTGTCGCCGCGAGTTTTGCGGCGATAAAATCGGTATGCGTTACATATAAAAGCCCTGCTACTTTACGTATTACGTAGTCTTCTTGGGGATCTATTTCTCCATCGGCATACGCTAAGCGCCATAATAATTCTATTATTTCTATTCGCTGCGCCGCGCTGCAATGCTCATTAACCTGTTTTGAAAACTGAAAGTAATCTATCGAATCATCTAAGCTACTTTCCGCGTTATTAGTAAGCTCATTAACCTCAATATCTGTTAAATTAAAATACTTTTTTAAGGTTACAGTCAGGGTTCGTTGTTCATCATGTTCAAGCTTGGTATCTGCACGCATAACTTCAATTAATAATGCAGCAACAGCTGTTTTTAAATCGTGCTCTTGCATACTTGGCTGCTGTTCATCGAATACAGCAAAAAGTTGTTTTATTTGTTTGAACATCACACTTTCCCTTTTTGGGTGTTAGACTAATACGTAAAGAAATCGACCTTATTACTTTTATTAATGGGTATAAAGTTCGCAAATTAAAGGATATATTTTATGAAAGGAATAAACGCACCACGCTTATTTATAGGCGCTACACTGGTGGCCCTTTCAAGTGCAAATACTGCACTTGCTGAAAAAGCCGAAACAGAGAAGCTCTACGACTTTGACAACAAAGTGCATTACTACCAAACAAAAATTGGCGAAGACAACTATAAAATAGAAATCCAGTCAGACGATTACAAACACTTTACCAATCAAAGTGTATTTTTATTACGCCATGCTGACCGTCTATGCCGCGGCAATACCTTTATGTTGAAAATACTTGAAGGCGTGCAAGAGTACGAGCGCTTTCCAACAAAACCACGTGCTTACCAACCAGATTTAAGTGTTTTACTACAATGCGAAACTAAAGAAGATACAAACAAGGGTAAGTAACCTTAGTCTTTATAACCCCAAGGTGCTGATGGTGGAGTAATCGGTTTAGTTAAATCAAAATCCACCTTAAACTCACGTCCTTGGCGAATTAATCGATAAGTAAATACTTCTGAGTAAATATACATTTGCCATGTATTACCTACAGACTGTGCAATGCCTTGTTTTACGAATAACTCTTTAGAGTATTGGTCTGCTGGAAACGACTGCATTTGCGAAAACCCTGCATCAAGCGTATGGCCACCATACATAGTTGATGCGTCGTCTGTTCCATCTTTATGACGATGATCGTGCTTTAAACTCAAGCCACTACCCGTTTTCGTTATGATCCACGTACGTGATGCATCGTCTCCTACATGAAACGGTACTTGTAACTCAGCCTCGCTACATTTACGTACATGCATAACCAGCTTTTTATCTGTAAATGAGCTTGGCCCTTTCGCGTTATCTACCGCTACTTCACCTTCAAAAGCTTTACCGCAATGCGCTGCAATACTATTAAAAAAGGCATCATGAGTAGGAATAGACACTAACGGTGCAGGGCTTGCAAAAGCTGTCGATGAAGCAACTATTAAAGTTGCTGCAGTTAATAATTTCATATGTTTCTCGTTATAGTTATTTTAAAACACCTGTAATAGTACAGTTTTCTTAAGTACTTTATTAGAAGTATCTATATAAAATTTAGAACAAGACAACTAGGTAAAACTTCTAAATAGCGATTAACGACTAAATATCTCAGCCTTCATTAACAATCCTACTTTTATAAATATTAATTACACCTCAACTAGCCACTGGCCAATTACTTAATCACCATGGGTGATGACTGCTTAATAGGCCCGAACGTTCAGCTTTTAGCTGTGTCACATGCTACTAATCCAGCAAAAAAGCTTAATAAGGAAAACTTTGCAGCGCCTATCGCGTTAGGCAATAACATATGGGTTGGCGCAGGTGTAATTATTTTAGCGGGTGTAAGCATTGGTGAAAATAGTATTGTGGGTGCGGGTGCTGTGGTTACTAAAAATGTAATGCCTAATACTGTAGTAGCAGGTAACCCAGCTCGTGAAATAAGAACACTGTAGCTATTCTCGATGTGATTTTAGCGTCGGGAGTCGCTACGCTCGCATCAGCGAGCACTTTAACTCGTTAAATTAAGTGAATTATTCACTAAGAGACGCTCCGCTATAGAGGAATACCTGAATCACTTTTTCTACAAGCA
>NZ_PJAV01000120.1:0-56167 GCF_002836695.1 Pseudoalteromonas sp. 78C3 | reverse complement strand
AGAGGCTCCCGCCAAAAGTATCTGTAAATATGAATATAGAGGATATCCCGCATTACACTTAAGAGGGGGCAACTCTTCTTAAGTACATTAAATATTACCAGTTAAGGCCGTATCAAATACATGCAGCTTATCTGATAATTTTGCATATTTTAACTTTGATTTTACGGTCGATGTGATACTCAAGTGAATATTATCAAATTAGTAAATAAAGAGATGGTTTCAATATTATTAGAACAAGTATTAAGGAATAATATTGGCCAGTTAATAACCAAATGTTCAAGCACTACCTTCACAATTGAGTTGATAATTTCCTGTCATTAAACAAACACTCATCAGTCGATGCTCTTTTCGAGTATAAAAATGATAATGAACATTTTTACGACATATCAAAGAAAGTTTATTTATGATTTGCAGCTGGCTAGATCAATAAATCAGGTTAAACGCGATGTAGGCGAAATTACAAAATAATATAACCAAACTTGTAATCTGACAAGTGTACCTAATAGTTCTAAATTGAATTTTCAAACAAATTAAATGCGGGCAGTAGTAGGTATTTACATAAAATCCACACAGGAAGCTTGGTTATAATCTACCTACCCTGAAAAGATCAGGATAAAATTTAAGTGACTACTTCAAAAGGTTTTTTCACATATCTAAGCATAAAATTAACAACTCAGATTGCAAAATAAGGAAGGAGTAAGTAATTATGTATGTTTATACATTAATTGGGTCAATTCCTATAATAAATTTTACAAGCATACTATAAGTCATATACTCGAAAAGACTAAAGTAATCGCATATACATCTTATTGTTAAGGTATAGAAGTGAGGCTATCTAGTTGATAGTAAAGTTATTTTTATTCAACCTTAAATAAAAGAGACACTTTTTTAAACCTGCAGCTTTAGATAAGTCTACTAAATATGAATGTTTTTATATATTTTAGCGATGCTTTGTTACAAATCTTTACAAACATTCAAGTTATTGTTATTAAAGTATTTTATTTTAAGGTGATATAAGCTTTAAATATACACATATTACTTTTTCAATAAAATCAGCTGCTTACTGTTGATTTTAATGTAATGGTGAAAGATACATTTGTTATTTTTGCTGGTTTAAAGTTAATAATGTGTTGACCTCTTTGTTTCTCTAGTACTATCATCCGTCACACAATAAAGTCCTACTGTACCTTCATATAGGCATTTTTAGTCTTATTAAGTGGCTTTATTGCGCATTAATTTTAAAAATTAAGCATAAATAATAAAATAGTATTCTAGGGAGAATCAAATGTTAAACAATAAAATTTCAAAGGCAGTTCGCTTAGCGATTGCTTTTGGTACAGCATCAACGGCTGTTTTCGCTGCAAATTCAATTGCGGCAGAAGAAGGCGTTGAAAAAGTAGAACGTATAGAGGTTACAGGCTCGCGTATTAAGCGTTTTTCAGAGGTTTCACCTACTCCTGTAACTACAATTACTGGCGAAGAGCTATCTAATGCCGGCATCACAAACATCTCAGACTTGTTACAAAAGCTGCCTTCATCTGGCGTAGGCTCTGCACCTACAACAACTACTAACACTATTTTTGGTGCGGGTATAAATACTACAGATCTTCGTCAGCTTGGAGAAGGTCGTACTTTAGTACTTGTAAACGGTCGTCGATACGTAGGTGCTTCTGTAGATAATCCTGCGGTAGATTTAAACGGCATTCCGACTGAAATGATTGAACGTATGGATATTGTTCATGGCGGCGCGTCAGCAGTTTACGGTTCAGATGCAATTGCGGGTGTAGTTAATATTATTTTGAAAAAGTCTCAAGATACTATGGACTTCAACTACAAAAAATCTATTACAGAACAAAGTGGTGGTGAAGAAGAGTCTTTTTCATTCACGTTTGGTGGTGAAAGCGATAAAATAAGTTTTATTACGAGCTTATCTTACTCAGAAACAGAACAGCTTGAAGCTCAAGACCGTGACTTTCTTCGTAACCCAGTTTCTGGGATGTTAAACCCTGATAACGTTTCTGACACGGATGGAATTCCACAGAATATTTTAGCTACAGGTGAGTTTGCCGGTTTGCAAACACTAGGCTATTACGATCGCGCAGGTGATGCTTTCTTACCTGATGGCCATGTTGTATTTGGTGATAATGGTGAGTTTAGTCCCGTTATAGTTGGTGGTGTAACAAGACCTGCGCCGAATAATCAACTTAGATATTTTGGTGACGGCTTCTCTAATGGTTACAAATTTATTGAACATCAAGATCTTGCAACACCACTTAATCGTTTCAATGTTTTTACAAACATAGTAAATAATTATGCTGATGATCATTCAATGAATTTTGAAGTTTCTTTCTCAAAAGCTAGTGCTTATGCAGAAAGTAGCCCAATTTTCCTTGCTGAATCGATTCGTTCAGATAATGCATTTTTAGACCCAGCTGCTAAAGCACAATTAGATGAAGCTGGTAGAGATTCAGTTACAATTTATAAGCTTGCTTCGGGTTTTGGTAATCGTACCTATGAAGATGATCGTACAACACTTAATACAACTCTTTCTTTCCAAGGGTTACTACTAGAAGAGTTCGATTACGAAGTATATTTTAGTTACGGTCGTAATAAAAACGACACTACATGGAACGGTGAATTCCTTACTGAGAACTTTAACAAGGCTATTGACGCGGTAGAAATTGACGGAGCAATTCGTTGTGCTGACCGTGATTCAGATGGTTCTTTAGTTGGTGCGTTAGATGGTTGTCAGGCATTAAGCCTGTTCGGTCTTAATGGTGCATCTCAAGAAGCTTTAGATTACGTTACTACCTCAGCATCAATTTCTAAAGTTAAACAGCAGCAAGTTATTGGTGGTGTTATTTCAGGTTATGCTTTTGATATGCCTGCCGGTGGTGTTTCTTTTGCTTTAAGTGCTGAGCATCGTAAAGAAACTGGTTCTAATGAACCTGGTGCAGCAATGCAGAATAATCTAGTGTTTGGTAACTTTGTAAAAGCATGGGATGGTGAATTTACAGTTGATGAAATTGGTGTTGAAATGTCAGTTCCATTATTAGTGGATGCACCATTTGTTGATTCATTAAGCCTTGAGTTAGCCGCTCGTTACATGGATTACTCTTCAGTGGGCGATAATGTAGCTTGGAAGGTAGGCTTTAACTATGCAATGAACGATGAACTTCGTTTCCGTGGTACAAAGTCTAAGTCGGTTCGTGCTCCATCATTATCTCAACTTTATTCTGCTGGTACTCAGTCATTCGCGTCTTATGGCGATCCATGTGACCAAACTAATATATCTACAGCGAGTGATAGCAAAAAAGCAAACTTAATTGCTAACTGTCAAGCTGCAGGTATTCCAAACCCAGGTACTACAGTTGGAGATTGGAGACCATCTGATGATTGGCGTAGTGTTACTCCACCAAGTGTGAATTCAGGTAATGCAAACCTTCAAGAAGAAACGTCTGACGATACATTATTTGGTGTAATTTATACCCCAACTGAAAATATCACGTTAATTGCAGATTATTGGAGTTTTGACGTTGAAGATGCAATTAACTCTTTAGGTGCACAGCGTGTTATTGATGATTGTTACGAAGCGTCTAGTTTAGATAATAGTGCTTGTGACTTAGTTGACCGTGATCCTACGACTCTTGATATTTCTGAGGTTCGTAATGGACCATATAACTTAGCATCTTACTCTCTTAAAGGTGTTGATTTAGAAGGTACATACAAGTATGAAACGAGCTACGGTTCATTTAACTTCCGTTTACTAGCAAGTTACCTTGAGCATAGAGAGTTTAATACAGATGTTTCTAGCGAAGGCTATGAACCAACACCTACAGTTGGTGAAGTAAGATACCCTCGTTGGCAGGGTAACCTAACGGTAGGCTATACTTACGATGATTTATACGTAGGTATGATTGGTAAATACCGTCATTCAACAGTATTAGACAGAGAGTGGACTGCTGAAAATAACAACTATAATGATGTTCCTTCTTATACAGAATGGTCAATAAATGGTCGTTATACTGTTAGCGAAATGCTTGAAGTAAGATTAGGTGTTTCAAACTTATTTGATATTACACCTCCTAGAAATCCTGGCACATACGATGAAGGTGAGTATTACGACGTATACGGCAGACGTTTCAACTTAGGACTAAACTTACGTTTCTAATATCTTTAGTAAATAAGTTTATAAACGAAAGTGTTTAATATTAAAGCCTACTGAAATTTCAGTAGGCTTTTTTTATATTTTACTTGCCCTAATATGTGTTTATACCAACCGGCTTATATATGGGGTTTATTTAACGATAAGTAAATTTCGCTATAACTAGGCAAAAATTTTTTATATCTAGTTGATATTACGTTTCTTTAGACTGGAAATTGTTGGATTTACTTAGCGGTTCTTCAGAAGTTTAAAAACATAATGGATATCAACAAAAGATTATCTTTCATTACTTAAGCTGAAAATGTGGTGGTTGGATATATTATTTGGTAGTACAGCCCTCAACCTTGATCATATCTGATATGCCAATTACTGTATTGATAGAGTGATTACGTGCTTCAAAGCTACGTTAACAACGTCTTCGTATCCTTTAAAAGCCTATTCTAAATTTATTATATTCTAATCTAATCTAATGAATAGGGTGGTGCTTTAATATCTTTGAGTATTAAAGCTATCAGCAGCATCACATTACATTACGCATAACAGCTGCAACTCTTTCATTTCTTCGTTTAAGTATTAAGCTTGCGTCACTTGCCTAGCGTCTTTATCTATACAAGGAGTTATTAGCACTCCTAGCTCGCTGACTTACTGATATAGACTAAGCATTTATACATATTTAATAGTAATTACTACAAAAAGTGACTCAGATATCTTAGTTAGCCTGCTTTCTGTGCACGATTTTGGAAATCAATGAAAATATAGCTTTATGGATTTTTTCTTTTTTAGAAAGGCCAAGTAGTACTTTTTCAGATAGTTGAATAGCTATAGTTGTCTCAATCATTTTTGTTAATTTTATGTAGGTAATTTATTTTTTGCATGCTTTTACACCTACATAATTCGCCACAATAAGGAAGTAAGTAACTTGTTTGAGGCGAGACTTAGATATGATTTCTTCAGTAAATAGCACTTATTCTAAATCAAGTTTTTGCAATAATGCAATAATGCAAAAAGAGCATTGTGTTTGTTTTTTGTTACTTTAAGGTTTTGTAAATAAAGGGTTTTATTTGGTTAGCCAAGTGTTGACCTTTTGCATAACTTGGGACTACTATTCAAATCGAAACAGGTACTGTGATTAATTACAGACCGTTTTGAAAACAAAATAATTAAAATAGTATTCTAGGGAGAATCAAATGTTAAATAATAAAGTTTCAAAGGCAGTTCGCTTAGCGATTGCTTTTAGTGCGGTATCCACCGCTGCTTTTTCTGCAAGCTCTATGGCAGCAGAAAAAGAAAAAGTTGAGCGTATAGAAGTAACTGGGTCTCGCATTAAGCAAGTTGATATGGAAACATCATCACCAGTAACTGTTATTACCGCTGCAGATCTACAATTATCAGGTGAAGCATCAGTTGCTGATGTTTTAAATAATACTTCTGTAAATAGCTTTGGTTCATGGCGTGGTATGTCTGGCTACGGTAACGGCGCAGCAGCAACAAGTAATATTAACATGCGTGGCCTTGGGGCTGAGTACACATTAGTGCTACTTGACGGTCGCCGTATGCCTGGTACAAGTTCGTCTTCAGGCGCTGCCGCAGATACTTCTCGTATTCCAATGGCAATAGTAGAAAGAATTGAGATTCTTCGTGAAGGTGCTTCTGCTGTATATGGCTCAGATGCTGTTGCAGGTGTTATTAACATTATTACAAAAAAAGACTTTAACGGTTTAAGTTTTTCATATGATACTGAGCTACCTAGTGCCGAAGGTGGTGATACAAATCGTTTTAACGTAAGTACAGGTTACTCTGGTGAGAAAGGTAATATTACATTAACTTATGAATATTATGATGCTGAATCAGTATACGATAGAGATATTTGGAAATTAAATGATGAGACTTATGCTGATTATTCGTCATTTAGCTCAGTTCCAAATGGTAATGGTGCTAGTGGTTGGGTTACAAGCCCTACTATGTGTGCAGAATCAAATAACACGGTTGATGGTGGCACTCGCTGTTTATATAACTATGGTGCAGTAACTAAGTTATTTGGTGATACTACTCAGAACTCAATGCTTTCAAATTTCAATTATGAATTCACTGATAACTTAAAGTTCCGTGGCCGCGCAAGTGCATCACTTTCTGAAACTGATTCTCGCTATGCAGGTACACCTGTATCTACAAACCAACCAACTATGTTGGCTGATAATCCTTTAAACCCTGTAGGCGAAGATTTAACTCTATACATGCGCTCAGCTAACATTGGTGAGCGAGATACTCGTACTGAAATTAATAGTATTGATTTCTTAGGTGGTTTAGTCGGCTTTGTAGATGTTGCAAATGGTATTGACTGGGAATTTAATGTACAACACAGCCGTTCTACAACTAACTCATTCAATACAAACCTGATAAATGATGATGTTGTTCAGAAATTAATTGATAGCGGCGAATATGATATCTTTAATACATCAGGAATGAGCTTTGCTAACTGGGATAGCAGCATGAAAGACTTGTATGGGCAAGCTGCTCACACAGGTGTGTATCAAGCTCGTTTTACAAGTACTCAATTTGATACGGTAGCATCTACATTATTGTTTGATAATGGTGATGTTTCGATTGCTGGCGTAGTTGGTGCTGAATTTGAGCAAGTAGAATTTGAACAAATGAGTGACCCTCAATCGGCTTCAGGTCGTGTGTCAGGTGGCTCAGGTGGTGACGATGTTAATGCAGAACGTGATAGAACATCTGTATATTCAGAGCTTCAAGTAAACCTACCATACAATGTTGATATTAAAGCAGCTGTTCGATACGACAAGTACGAGCAAGAAGGTGACGTTGGTTCACAATTTGTATCAGGAACATTCGATAATGTTGCCCCTCAAATTGGTGTTGCATGGCGTCCTTCTGATGCGCTATTAGTGCGAGCTAGCTGGGGTGAATCGTTCCGTGCACCTAACATGGGCGAAATGTTCTCTAGTCAGGCACTAAGCTTCGAAAAAGCTTACGATACAATTTGGTGTGATACGCAAGGCAATGCAGGTTCTGATGCTATTTACTGTAACCCAAATGCTTCACAGCAACATAAAACTTGGTTTGGTGGCAATCCAGATCTTGAGCCAGAAGAAGGTGAATCATTTACAACAGGTTTTGTTTGGAATGTAACAGATGACTTATCTGTAGAGCTTTCTTACTATAATATTAAGTTAGAAAACAGAATTGCAGCAGTAAGTGTTGAACGTCTATTAAAAGACGAGCAAGACAATGGTTCTAACCCTGCAGTAGTTCGCGATCCAAATACAGGTCGTATTGATGTAATGTACAGCTTTGACCAAAATATGGCGAGTTTAGAAACATCAGGTTTTGATTTTAAAACAGCTTACATGTTTGAATCTAGCATTGGTAACTTCGCTCTTAAAGGTGAGTTAAGTTATGTAAGTGACTTTGAAGAAGTAACAGAAGAGGGTGCTGACGCATTCGATTACGCTGGTTTACAAGAGTACCCAGAGCTTCGTGGTAATGTTACTTTTGATTGGACTAATGATGCATTTGGTGCAGCATGGACTACATACTACATAGGCGACCAAGACTCAGGTAATGAAGAGTATGGTGTAACATATTTAGCTGATATTCCAAGCTATATTAAACACAATATCCAAGTATCATATAACCATGAGTGGAATGGTAAGTTTGTACTAGGTGTGAACAATGTGTTTGATAAAGAAGCACCACAGCTAAACGATGGCACTAGAGGTTATCGCGATGCTTCAACATCATTATATGATGTTTTAGGCCGAGCTGTATTTTTAAAAGTTGAACAAAACTTCTAAAAATCGTTTATAGATTATGTTTCGTCTTCAATACGTTGACGATTATAAAAAAAGGTCAGTTGCTTATGCTTCTGACCTTTTTACATTTGGTTTGCAATTTTATCTTTAAAATTTTAATTATGGTTTGTATGTACTTACTGGCCCACTTTATTTTTAAGTTTGTTACCTTGTGATTTTCCGATTATATTCACCTGACACGAAAAATAGATAATGTGGTTTTTAATTGAGTCGAAGTAATGATATTTGCAAATTACATATAAGTTTTTAGCTGCTTTATTGTACTGAAAGCTGGCATTTATTATTCAACGGATTAGTAGTGTTTTTTATCGACTATATATTTTATAAAATGAAGTTCCCTTATACATCGACAATTTATATTAAATTACTCCTAATTTAATAAGGTAGGACTAATAGCGTATATTTAACAGAGGGATTATTTAGTTTATATCTTGTAATAGTCATTCCTGAAAAATACCCTTATACTAAAAAAGAATAATTAAATAAATCCAATCACACAATTTAGCGAGATATAAATGAAAGAAGTCCGATCTTTTATTAAAACAGCATCATTAACGGATCTTGAAAAAGCCCAACAGCTTATCAATGATGCAATTTCAAAATATACCCAGCAGCAAAAAGCGAAACAGGAAGTTTTGGATCTTTTAAAAGAAAAAGGACTTACGCTAGAAGATTTACAAGATGGAGCATCAGACAAACGTACTAAAGTTAAGCCTAAGTACCGCATGGAACTTAATGGTGAGACTATTGAATGGACAGGCCGTGGCCGTCGTCCTAAAGCGTTTGAAGGTGTTGAGCTTGAGAAATTTTTAGCCTAAAGCTAAATATAAGAGAAGCTTCGGCTTCTCTTTTTTGTTTCCCCCTCAATAAAATATAATTAAAGTTTAAAACTCCCAGCTATTATTTGCTAAAATCTCTTCACTCAAACCTATTTGTTTTCCCATGAGCTATAAACTAAGACCTTACCAGCAAGAAGCCGTAGAACGAACCGTTTTACACTTTAGAAAGAGTAATGATCCTGCCGTTATTGTACTACCAACCGGCGCAGGTAAAAGCCTTGTTATTGCTGAACTTGCGCGTATAGCTAAGCAAAAAATATTAGTGCTTGCTCATGTAAAAGAGCTGGTAGAGCAAAATTCGCAAAAATATAAAAGTTTTGGTTTAGAGGCGAGTATATTTTCAGCAGGTTTAAAAGAAAAGTCATTAAACCATCAAGTAACCTTTGCCAGTGTGCAATCACTTTCTCGTAATTTAAATAAATTAAATGAGCATTATTCGTTACTTATTATTGATGAATGCCACAGGGTAAATGGGGATAAAAAAAGCCAGTACGGAAAAGTAATAAGTAGTTTAAAAGAATATAACCCTCAGTTAAAAGTATTGGGTTTAACAGCAACACCTTATCGGCTAGGAACGGGGTGGATATACCATCATCATTATCATGGCTTTGTTAAAGGGACTAATGAAAGCCCGTTTAAAAGTTGTATTTTTGAATTGCCGCTCAGGTATATGATCAAACATAATTATTTAACGCCGCCAAACGAAGTTGATGCAGCGATTAGCCATTATGATTTTTCGTCTCTAGATAGTAATGCATTTGGGCAATATACGACTGATGATATGAATGCGCTTTTAAAAAACAGTGAGCGCGCAACGAAAGCGATATTACAGCAAGTAATTCAATACAGTGAAGAGCGTGAAGGTGTTATGGTTTTTGCCGCCACGGTAATGCATGCTCAGGAAATATTAAGCTACCTACCAGCTCATCAAAGTGCACTTATAACAGGTGATACGCCAAACACTGAGCGCGATAAAATTATTAAGCAATTTAAAGCTAAGCAATTAAAGTATCTAGTTAATATATCGGTACTAACAACCGGCTTTGATGCGCCACATGTCGACTTTATAGCTATTTTAAGACCTACAGAATCAGTTAGTTTATATCAACAAATTGTGGGGCGAGGCTTGAGGCTATCTGAATCAAAAACGGATTGCTTAGTAATAGATTATGCCGGCAATGGTTTTAATTTATTTCACCCAGAAGTAGGCGATAAAAAAGGCGATAGTGATAATGAACCTGTGCAGATACTTTGTCCTGGCTGTGGTTTTGCGAATATATTTTGGGGTAAAACTGATTCCGCAGGAAAAGTAATAGAGCACTTTGGCAGGCGCTGTAAAGGGCTGTTAGAAGATGATGATGGGCATAAAGAGCAGTGCGATTATCGTTTTAGGTTTAAAGAGTGTGAGCAGTGCGGTGCCCAAAATGATATTGCTGCACGTAAATGCCATGATTGCGGCGCGGTAATGACCGACCCTGATGATAAGTTACGTAATGCATTAAACTTAAAAGACGCACTTGTGCTTCGATGTAGTGGGTTGTCGGTAACTCAAATTAAAGATGAACTTATTAAAATAACGTATTTTGATGAAGATGGTGCAAGTTGCGATGAAGTATATAACCTCGCAAATAAAGGCGGGCAATTTATATTTAATAAGCAATTTGGTCTACGAGTAGGACTTGGACAAACACCTATTAATTTTAAAACTGCAGAGCAAGTAGTAAAAGCACAATTTGAATTAGTACCACCGGATTTTGTTATTGCACGAAAAAGCAAAAAGTATGGTTGGAAAGTGGCTGATAAACTATTTGACTATAAAGGGGGTTTTAGAAAGGCAAATCAGTTAAGCCGCTAAGCTTAACTGATAGAGTACATTGAACTAAAAGGCGATTAAGCCTCGTCACCGTCCATTAATCCCCAGCCATCACCGTATCCATTAAAGCTATTAGCAATACTTTCAATGTATTGCTCTGCTTGTCCTAGAAGGGTGTGCTCTGGCACCATTTGTACTTGAGTGATTACTTCCCAAACGCCAGTGTCTTTACATTTTTCAAGCTCAGCATTTTGAACTAATGCATCAGAAACTATTTCTTTAGCAAATTTTTCAGCATCGGCTTCTTGTTCAAATAAAATAAAAAAATCGACTTGGTGCATTTTATTTAAATCAATGCCAGCAGCGGCTATTTCGGCTAAAAGTTGGCCGTTATCATCATCAGGGAATTGCATTAAAAACTCATTTAAAATTAATTTTTTATTCGTAGGCACTATTGTAACTAAAATATTGTCTTAACGCGTACTAATTTTAATTATGCTGATATTTATTCAAAGTTAAATTTACGCGTTAGATTGTTATTAAGTTAATGTGTTGCTCATTATGGCTATGCTAATATGCGGGTAATTAACCAGTTTTTTGTAAGATATTAAAAGTAAGGATATTTACTTGTTTATTAAGTTTTTACGTTGCATGTGTGTTGTGAGCGCTTTAATTGCGACAAATAGCTATGCGGCAGAAAAAGTCATAGAAGATTACGAAATTGAAGGGTTAAGTGGCGATTTAGAAAATAACGTAGCCCTTTATCTCAAGCAATTAATTGGTGAAAAGCCAACCCGTACACTTCGTCGTTATGCTCAAAAACAAGTACAAAATAGCATCAAAGCACTTGGCTATTATAGCCCGACCGTCGAGGTTATTTATGATAAAAACGACAGCGAGCTAATAGTTAAAGTTGAACGGGGTCCTGCAACTCGCATAGAAGCAATTAATATTACGCTAAACGGTGATGGTCAAAGCGATACCCAATTACAGGCATTGATTAAAAGCACCAACTTAAAACAAGGTGATGTTTTAAATCATGGTAAATATGACTCTGCTCATAAAAAAATAGAATCTATGTTGCTAGAGCTTGGTTATTTTGATGCTAAGTGGCCAGCGCGCAAATTAGAAGTGTCGCTTAAAAAAAATAGTGCTGTTATTACTTTTATAATTGATACCGGAGTCAGGTATCAGTTTGGCGATATACAAATTGCCAGTAGTACACCCGCTGAAAAATACATACGCTCTATAGCGCCTTTCTCTCAGGGCCAACCTTATAAATCAACACATATTGCTGACTATAACTTGGATTTATCAAGTACCCCTTATTTTGCCAGTGTGCGTGTTTATGCTGACATAGCAGCGCGCAAAAATAGCCAAGTACCGATTAAAGTTGAAGTATTACCCAAGCCAGCTAACAGCTATGAAATTGGCGGTGGTTTTAGTACTGACTTAGGACCCAAGGTGCGTTTTAAATGGAGTAAACCGTGGATCACAGAAGACGGCCACTACCTCGAAACTAATTTAAATGTGGCGCAAAAGCAGCAAGATATTTCCATGGCTTATACAATTCCGGTTGATGATCCTAATGATGATTTATGGCGATTCTCTGTCGGTTATAAATTAGAAGATGAGCTCACAAACGACACTTACAGTGAAATATTAACAGGGCAGGTTCAGCGCCAATGGTTGACTGAAAATAAGTGGGTGCGTACTGCATTTTTACGCCGCGACCAAGAAACCTACCGTATTGGTGATGAAGACGAAGAAAGTACCGAAATGTTAATGCCTGGCATTAGCTACGCGCGCAAAAAATCAAAAGGCGGCACGACTCCCTATTGGGGAGAGCAGTGGCTTATATCTGCTGAGTTTGGCTTAGATGATGTGCTTTCAAGTACTAATCTGATTAGGGTGCAAATGCAACATGCTTGGCTACGCACTTATTTTGACCGCCACTTGGTGTTTTTAAAAGCGAATGTGGGAGCAATGCTTGTTGATGATATTAACAACGTGCCATTTTCACTTCGGTTTTACGCAGGTGGCGATCAAAGCGTTCGTGGTTTTGCGTACCAATCAATTTCGCCCGAGAACGATGATGGCGAGCTAATAGGTGGTAAGTATTTACTATCGGGCACGATGGAATATAACTACCAGTTTGCTAAAAATTGGCGAGCAGCTTTATTTGTTGATGGTGGTACTGCGACTAATGATTTTTCTGATGATTTTGAAGTAGGTGCTGGTTTTGGTTTTCGCTATTTAACACCCGTTGGCCCCGTGCGTATAGACCACGCTTGGGGATTAACAAAAGAAAGTAAAAGCACACGTTTAAGTATTACCATAGGGCCAGAAATTTAATGTCAGTATTAAAAAAGATAACAGCCGCCGTAAGTGCTATTTTTGTCACGTTAGTTGTTGCACTATTTTGTTTGTTATTTACCGCACCCGGTAATCAATTTATTGCTTATAGTGCAAATAAAGCGGTAGATGGACTGCATATTGAAATTAAAGATGGCCGTTTTATTTATAATGATGCCTTTAATGTACGCTTTGCTAGCAACGGATTGGACTTTAATGCACAACAATTGAAAATTGATTTGTTTTGGTGGCAGTGCGATGGAATTTGTATAGATAACTTAAGTGCTAAATCTATAAATTTAACATTACCAAAAACTGCAGATTCACAAGAAGAAGCCGCGGCAGAGCCGCTTGAAAAAATCAGCTTACCTTTTAATATTGCTGTAAAAAACATTGCGATCAATAAATTTACTCTAGAGCATCCAAGTGCAAACGTAAGCGTTAATAACTTTAAACTCTCAGCAAAAGCAGAGGGTTCAAAGCTGACGGTTAAAAGCCTGAATATTCCCACCATACTTGTTGCTTTAAAAGAGCAAGAACAAGATGCGAAAACACAAACGGCGCAAAATACTCAAGCGCCTTTAACGCACCTACCCGTATTACCTAATATAGAATTTACTTCACCACTTGATTTAGTTGTTGAAGACTTTGAAATAGCTAAAATTACGATTGAGCAAAACGAAGCCCAACATGTTATTGAAAACATCTCGCTGCAATTAAGTGTGGAAGATGCGGTTATTAATTTAGAGTCATTCTCAGCAAAGTATGAACAGTGGCAGCTTAATACGCATCTTAACGCTGAGCTTGCAGGGAATTTGCCCGTGAAAGGGGATGTTGTTTTACAAAGTGACGAGCACCAAGCCAATTTGCAGTTGAATGGCGACTTATCAAATCTAAACTTAAATTTAGAAACACAGGGGCAATATCCGCTTAGTTTAACGGCAACGGCAAATTTAAAGCAAAAAAACTATCCATTTGAGTTAAATGGAAAAATTAAGCAGTGGCTTATTGATGCACAAAGTAATGAACTTAAAGTACGAAATGTTAGCCTTAACGCACAAGGTAATGCTGACGACTATCAGCTTAGCCTACAGGCGAATAGTCAACTAGGCGCGTACCCAGCTGTTGACTTAAATACCCAATTAAAAGGCAGTCTCACCAAAGCAACTTTACAAGCGCTAAGCATTAAAGCGAACGAAAGCAGTGCAACTATAGAAGCCAATGTTGATTGGCAAAAAGGCATACAGGCTAACTTTAATGGCACGCTTGCTAACTTAAAAGCGCAGTACTTAACTGATGCCGCTACCAGTGATATTTCAGGGCAGTTTAAAGGCTCGTTTAATGCAGCTGACGATAAGTGGCAGCTACAAATGAATAATACAAAGTTAAGCGGATTACTTAACGACGTGCCACTAGAATTTGCCTCAAACTTTAAGCTCGACAACACGTTAAAAGCTAATATTGATAGCTTTTATTTAAGTAGCGGCACCAATAAATTAGCACTAAGCGGTCAAGTTGATGACACTTGGCAGGTTGATGGCAAAGTAACGCTAAAAAGTGATGAAAAAGCTAATATTCCATTTACTGCCGACGGCAACGCAAATTTAAAAGTGAGAGGGGAAAGGTTAACGCCCTCTGTTGATTTAGCACTAATACTAGATCGCTTTATTTTTGATGAAATAAACATTAACAAATTATCAGTAAAAGGGCAGTTAGATACCGCAGCCGATTGGCAAACTGATGTTTCGGTAAGTGTTGGTTCGGCGCTTGTGGCCGAACAGCAAATTAATAGCGTTAAAATTGATATTAGCGGCGACAAAACAGATCACCAACTTACGGCATCTGTAGATGCCGAGCAAGGCAGTGTAGAACTTGAAGTTAATGGCAAAATTAATAATACCACTTGGAATGGCGAGCTTAGTAATGTAACGCTTAGCGATAAAAAGCTTAGTTTTAGTAATACTAAAAATATTGCCATTATGGTTAATACGCAAAGTGGCGACTTTGATGTAAGTGCACATTGTTGGGCATCTGATCAAAGTGAATTATGCATAGACACCTTAGCGCAGTCAAAAAATCTCGGTCAGTTAAATGCTAAACTAAGCAACTTAGCACTTGAGGAGCTTAAGCACTTTTTACCTAATAGCATTCGTACTCGCGGTAATATAGCTGGCGATGTAGCACTTAATTGGCAAAGCGGTGCGCTTAAAACATTACGCGCAAATATCGATTCTAGCGACTTAGAAGCAGTGCTTACCTCGGAAGAAGATCGTTTTAAATTACCAATCGAAACTTTAACTATTAGTGCGTTTTCGGACTCTCAAATTGGCAAGCTTGAAGCTAATCTAGAATCAAGTGTATTAGGCAAAATTAATACACAAATTAATATCGACGATATACAAAATTCGCAAGCGCTTAATGGCACCATTAATATCGATAAAATACTCCTTTCAGACTTACAACCTTTTCTTGAAACCCTCGAGCAGTTAAAAGGTGATATTAGCGGAAAAGTCGCGTTAGCAGGTACGTTAAAAGATCCATTATTAAATGGCGAGCTTAATGTGAGCGATATTAGTTTAGAGGGCGAGCAATTGCCTATAGCGCTGCAAAAATCAAATATAAACGTATTGTTTGATAAAACAACAGCCACAATAAAAGGCAACTTAAACGACAACCAGGGCGGTAAAATAAATCTCACCGGTGACGTTGATTGGCAAGGTGCGCAACCTGCTGTAAATGTGGCGGTAGTTGGCGAGCAGTTTTATGTACGTGCGCAGCAAGGGGTTACTTTTAAAGTATCGCCGGATTTAAAAATAGGCTTGGCAAATAATGCACTCAAGCTTGCTGGTGAGGTAGTTGTGCCTTACGGTCGTATAATGATTGAAGAGCTTCCTGAGGGCGCAGTGCAAGTTAGCGATGATGAAATTATTGTTGATCAAAAAACCGAGGCCACCGAAACAGTTCCGTTTGATTACGACATAGATTTAAAAGTGATTGTTAAAAACGATGTAAAAGTAGAATCGTTTGGCTTGGAATCAAAAGTTGCGGGTGATTTAGCGATAAAAATGAGTCAAGGTGCGCCAATTATAGCCACAGGTGAGCTTAACTTAATTGAAGGTACTTACTTAGCCTTTGGGCAAGATTTAATAATCAGCACCGGGCAAGTAGGTTTTAGCGGTTCAATTGAACAACCATTTTTAAATATTAAAGCAATACGTAACCCCGATACGACTGCAAATGGTGTCATTGCAGGGGTTACGCTCACGGGTAATGTTGAACAACCAACGCTTAAAATATTTTCTGAGCCTGCGATGGATCAAGCTCAAGCACTCGCATATTTACTTAATGGTCAACCTTTAGGCGATGGAGAAAGTTCGTCAAGCGATGCTATGCTCACACAGTTATTACTCTCTCAAGGGGTTAGCCGCAGCGAAGGGGTTGTTTCTAAGGTAGGTGAAACCTTTGGGCTGTCAGATGTAAGTTTAAGCTCATCAGGTAGTGGTGATAGCACCAAAGTAGAAATATCAGGTTACGTAGCACCCAGTTTGCAAGTTAAATATAGCGTGGGTGTATTTGATTCGCTCAGTGAAGTGGCTGTGCGTTATCAGTTACTTTCACAGTTATACATAGAAATAACGAGCGGGCTATACCAAAATGTTGATGTGCTATATAAGTTTGATTGGGAATAACCAAAACTATAATAATTATAAGGATATAAGCGATGAAAAAAATTATATTGCCGGCTCTGCTTAGTGTTTTGTTGAGCGGTTGTGCTCAACAACTAGGTAATGGTGTTGCTAATCAAGAGCTACCTTTATTGAGCGCGAGTGAGGTAATTGCTAGTGCAAAAGATAATGACTGGCGAGTAGTGAACGCTCAAAATATTTTAAAGATAACGCTGCCAACGGGCGATGCGTATGTTGAGCTTAATGAACGGCTTGCCCCAAAGCACGTTCAAAACATTAAAAAGTTAGCGCGAGAAGGGTTTTATAAAAATACTAGCGTTTATCGGTTTGTTGAAGGTTTTGTTGCTCAGGGCGGGGACAGCTCGGGTAAAAAGTTAATTAAAACGGCAGATAAAACAGTCCCTGCTGAGTTTTATTTAACAACAAACAAACCACTTTTAATTACTGAGCTAAATGGCGACGGATATGCACTAGTTACTGGCTTTTTAAACGGCTTTGCAGTAGCTCAAAACTCAGCACATACGCAAACATGGCAAGTGCATTGTAGTGGTGTGTTTGCAATGGCGCGCGATAACGATATAAATAGTGCGAGTACGGAGTTTTTTGTAACGATAGGGCAAGGCCCGCGCTACCTTGATAAAAACATTACGGTGTTTGGTCGAGTGCTCGAAGGTATAGAGCATTTTAATCGTTTAGCGCGTACACCAACTGAAGGTAAAGTATTTAACCCAATTACCAATATACAAGTACTTGGCGATGTACAAAGCGATAAAAGTATATTTAAAGTGATGAAAACAAACTCATCTGTGTTTAAAAACTTAATCAGTGCTCGTAAAAACCGTATTGAACCATGGTTTGTTAAAGCACATAGCTACATTGATGTGTGTGGTATGCCTATACCCACTAAGCGTGAAGTTATACCAATCCGCAATAATACTTAATCATTTTGCGGGGCTAAACGTGTCGCTACCTGCGTTAAAAGATTCTCATTTAGAACAACTAAATAGCGAATTTTTTGCCTAGCTATCAACACGTTTTCCCAGCCTCAAAATAGCTCACTTAATTAAGCGAATTGGTATTAATTAAATATACAAATAGAAAAGGAGCCTAGGCTACTTTTTCAATATTTATATTCCAGTGCAAAAAATCTATTGACGATTAATTTTAACTGCAAATGGCGTGTCGTTATAATGCGTAGAGCGATACGGGTTTATATCAAGCCCACCGCGACGAGTATAACGCGCGTAAACCTCTAACTCTTTAATATTAAGTTGTGTTGTTAAATCGCTATAAATACGCTCAACACACTGCTCATGAAATTCGTTATGCGTTCTGAACGAAATTAAATAACGCAGTAACGATTCGCGACATATTTGCTCGCCTGTGTATCGTATGATCACACTTGCCCAGTCAGGCTGGGAGGTAATTAAACAGTTTGATTTAAGTAAATGGCTATAGAGCGTTTCTGTTACTACGTTATCACTTTTTGCTTTAAGTGAATTAGCATCAATATCGTAATTATTAATCTCAATATCTAAGTCATCAATACATTCACCTGGCAGCGCTGTACACGGTAAGCAATTGTAATCATCAGGATTATATAAAGTCACTTTGACAGGGCTGTTAACCGCGTTTGATAAGTCATCAATTAAGTGCTGTTTTACTACATCAATGCTTTCAAATCGGGTTTGGTTAAAGCTATTTAAATAAAGTTTAAACGACTTTGACTCAATAATATGGCTGCTTTGGCATTCAAAGGTAAATAAGGCTACGGCAACTTGCGGTTTACCTTTATTGTTTAGCCATGAAAGCTCGTAACCTGTCCAAATGTCTTGGCCTTTAAATGGAAGCTCTGCTTCGTCAATATTTAAAGCATCACGATTTAGTTTGCGCGCAATAGGGAAAAGCAAGCTTGGCGTGTACACATCTACATACTCAGTAGATTGGCCTAATACGCTACCTTTAAGGTCTGGAGAATTGCTGTAATCTGTCATGTTTGCTCTTAAATAGTTACAATAGGGACATTATATCTAATTTAAATGAGTTTCACAGTATGTCTGTTGCATTGCTTATAGAACAACTTCATCAAACATTTAGCGAAAATACCCTGAAAAACACTACAAAGTACCCACTTATTGCGCATGACGAGCAATGGCCAAGCCCATGTGAAGTTGGTGAGGTTGACGAGCAAGGAAACATTCAATGGCAGGGCGCGCGTCAGCAACCTGCAGGTTCGCTTAATGATTTAGCCAGTGCACTTGAGCTTGATTTCCCAAAAGAGCTTAGCGAGCTATATGGGCATATGTACGGTGGAAGCATTTCAGCAGTTATTGATGGGCATCAGGTTGAATTACTACAAGCATGGAACGAAGAAGATTTTAATTTGTTACAGCAAAATATAACGGGTCACGTTTTAATGAAACGCAAGCTCAAGCAGCCAGAAACGGTATTTATTGGTTTAACAGATCAAGATGATTTACTAGTGAGTGTTTTGGTGCACACTGGTGAAGTATGTTTAGAGCACGTAGGCAAAAAAACACACCATGTACTTGCACCTAACATTAATGCTTTTTTAAAGGCATTAGAGGTTTAAAAGGTGTTTAATAAATCAGCTTAGCGTCATCACTAAGCTGATTTTTAGAGCCATTACTAGGGCGTGTTGACCTTTCGTGGTTGATTTTGCAGCTGTGTGTTTGGTTTTTAGGCAAGGCAGAGCCTATGTAGTGTGGTTACTCCCCATAAATAGGCGATAACGAAGCATAAATGCCAAACATGCGCTGCCCTTTGGGTTCTTTCTAGGGACGATTTACTCTTTGTTGCTCGGTTTTTACTTAGCCCACTAGGTTACAAACCTCGCGCCGCGATTAAATCGTCCCTAGATTGAACAAATTTCAACCCACAAAGGTCAACACGCCCTAATGGTTACTGAAAATCCCACGATATATTAGACACTAAGCCACACGGCTCACACCTAAAATCGAATAACCCAAACCACGATTCAGGTAATTTCCAATCGCCATTGCAGCTAGGGCATTTTCGTTCAAGTTCAGACGCTTTATCTACGCCGCCTACACGGTATAAATAATAATAGGTTGGCTTTTTAGTTAAAAAACTAATTCGCTTTGTTATGTCTTTTCCGCGTCTGTATAAGTCGCTTTGGATACTCGATATTTCTTCAAGTGCCGGAAACTCACAACGGGTTGCGCCATTAATTTGAATTTGATCGCAGGCTTGCCAATCTTCTTGCCATTTTATAAGTGTTTTATAGTCACCATTAGCAATTGCCGGAATACGAAATAGCGGCACAGGCAAAAAGTCATCACCACAATAGAGCGGGCTACACGTATGCACATAGGTTGTGTATAAAATATAACTTGATGGTTCTTTGCAGCAATCAGCGCCGTTGGAGTGAATATCTTGTCCAATCACTTTTACTTTTGGCGCAAGTAGCCCTGCACTATGTAACTTTTCGATACTGTGCTTAACAAACGGGCTGTTATTTAGCGGGTGCATTGCATCTTCAGTAGGGCACATCACTCGGGTAATAAAAAAGCCGTCTTTTAAAACGGTTGGAAATTCTTCACCCATTATTTGACCATTAAAACGCAGTGCATTTACTAAGCGATTTATTGCTTGTTCGGCTTGTTCTAAGGTGGTGTCTTGGTAGCAATCAAAAGTTAAATCAACAACGAACATTTATAGTCTCAAATTATTTTTGTTCTAGCAGTGCAAGAAGTTTATCGAGTTTTTGCTCAATTCTATCTAATTGACTTGTTTTAAGCTCAGTATTATCTGACTGCTGTGGGTTTCTCATGAAGTTATTAATTGAATCAGGATTGTTTTTATATTGGCTTACTGCTGCAATAATCATCGGCATAGGAACCGGTTGCGCCAAACGGCTTTTAGTTAGTGCTACAGTAGGGGTTTTGCCTTCATCAAGAAGGGCTTTAATTGCATCAAATACAACTGAATTCATTAGATATATAACTCTTTAATAAAATAAATACGCAGCATATAAATGCTGCGCAGATGCTATGTTAGCAATAAATAAGGGAGGGTACATTAAATAAAATTACTTACTTTGACGAATGCGTACATCTAACTCGTCAATTACTTCACTCCAATCACCGTCTTGTGCAAGCGATTCAGCTAAAAAGTGCTGTTGTGCCTCATCCCAAAAAGAAGCTTCTTGGAGTAGTGTTGTGTCTTCTAATTCATGTGAGGCAATAAATGCATCTATTTGTTCATCAGAGTTAGGTAATCCAAGCTGTGCAAATAGTGTATTGATGTCGTGTTTAGTCGTATCCATGATATTGCTCCTTTAAACGAATGAAAACTTATTCTAAGGATTAACTCTACTCCTAGCTAGTTAAACTCTCGCTGAATTTACGGTTAATAATTTTAGGTATATAGTTAGGTATAAAGTTTAACAGTCTACAGCTAAAATAATAAAGGAAATACAATGAGTGTAACCACGCCAGCTGATACGTTCAGCGTACAGTATTTAGCCGCAGAAGATATTAGCACTGCAGCAAGCCTAATTTATCAGGCTTATCATGACGATCCTGTATTACAAAACATGCTTAGCTACAATGACGAAAATAAATCAGTATACGAAAAAAAATTACGATCATTAATTCGCGAAGAGCTCAGTAGTTTTTGGCAAGAAAAGCAGCCATTAATTGGTTTATACCGCAACGATAAATTAAAAGCAGTAGCGTGTGTATTTGAATCTAATAGCCAATTACAAGCGCAGCGTTATTGGCACTGGCGTTTAAAATTAATGCTGAGTGCGGGCTACTTACAAACAAATCAATTAATAGATAAAGAACAAACAATTAGAGATGCCCTTAAAGAGAAAGGCAATTACTACTTCTTAGCTTTTATTGCCGTAGATCCACATTTTCATGGGCAAGGGTTTGGTCGTTACTTACTACGAGGGCTTGATGATTTAGTTAAATGTAACGCTGAGTCAACGGGGATGGCTGTATTTGTAACGCGTAAAGAGCACACTGAATTTTTTAAAACCGAAAAGTTTGAAGCATTTAAACACCTTACTTTTAACCAAGTAGAGGGCGAGTTACTGTTTAAATCAATAATTGAGCCAACTATTTAAAATTATGATGTAAGCCAATGCGCCCAAACGGACATAAGGCCGTGAGACATATCTCACATTATCGTGAGCATTGTCAGTTAAAGGTTATTAATAAGTAGCCTTTTCCCATTCAAGCTATTGTTATTTAAAGTTTATTTTTATTTTTCATTTTTGTGACGTTTATTTATTTAATGTTAAGTCCTATTTCTCCCCCCTGATTGCTTTAAACTTCTCTTCGTCAAGACGACATAGCTCAATGATTGAGTTACTGCCAAGGATACGGAATAGGCAACATAGCGGACGCTAGCAGGAAGCATAAAGGACGAGCTAAAACGGATACAAGGAAGAATAAGGAAGTGCATGAAGCACTTAGTAGCTAGGAGTTACTTTAGGATAATCACGGATGACGCTACAGGAAGTAGCAGGAGCGTTAGTTTACGCAGGACGGCCAAGATGGCAAGTGGACATTGCAGGATGCAAAAGTGGCAGGAGCTACTTTAAAGGATTACCAGGGATGATGCTACGGGATGTAGCCAAACGATAGATTTCGTGGGTTTGCCAAGGTGGCTATGGATATTGCAGGATGCAATGTGAGGGTAAACAAGGTTGTTTACTCGTTCAGGGGATGATAATACGGATTTAAGATAATGGATATCTAGCAGGATGCAGTCCAATTGGGGCGTAACTTTAGTTACGCCTTAGTTTTTTGTGTTGAATTAAGTTTATTAATTTAAGACAAATACTCCTAAAGTATATTAAGTTTTATATTTTATGCGGTGGAACAACCACACTTTTCAAAAACTCATTTTCCATAATTAACACACCTTGATAAGCATTTTCACCATCGCTTGAAAACTCAAATATAAATTCACTTTTGATGCCTGGCTTGCCGTTCTTTAAAAAACCAAAGCGGCGTTTTGTGCATGCAACACTCATCAACTGCACCTGCAATTGCTCACTTTGACGTTTAGCATGAACGTTCGCCGCTTCAGCAACCTTTCGGTTAAGCCAAAATAAGTAAATTACACTACCAATAAGTATGAACGTCCATAAACTTGCCATTTAAGAGAATAACCTTCCAATTGCACGCGCGAGGGTTTCGCTACGATTTTCTTTACGTAATAAGCCTAATAAATGCGGGCGAATAGTCGGTATTGCAACTAAGTCAGCAAAAATACTAGGAAACAACTCATCAATTTTTTGATGATGTGCGCAATTATCCATAAATACATGTAAGCGTTCAGGGTTTTCTAATTGCTTAAAACACCGCCCAGCTATTGTTAGTAACACGTCAGAGTCGTGTCTTACCTGTGAGCTTAGTACAGTATCAACTAATTGAGCGCATAACCCTTGAGCTTGACCTTTTGAAACCGATCTTAGTGCTGCGGTTATAGCTAATGTATCGTTACTACTAATTGCGGCCTGCGTGTAATCAACAAGTAACTCACTCATTGATGTTGGTATTTCAACGTGTTCAAGCATGGCACTGAGTGGTTGCAGTACTTCAATAGGTAAATGCGCCCATGCTTTTTGCAAATTACTTAAGTTTGTATCGCTGTCTAAGCGTAGTGCAAAATCGGCAATACCCTGCAGTGCAACACCTTGCCAATTATCAAAACCAATTTTACCGCTAAAGTATAACTGTGCATGCTCGTAATACTGCGACGCAGGCTGTTTTAATAGTACTTTTACTTGGGCGTTAAATGCCGCTAATTTATTTGCGTTTGGTGTAAAAACATAAGGGTTATTATCAAGTTTTCCATCGGCTTGCTCACCTGTAATTTCAGTGCCTAGCGCTTGAATAACCATATCAGCAAAGTGATCGCGGCTAGCACTTACAAGCATACTTTGCTCATCAAGTGAAAACTTTAAAAACCATACATAAGGTTCTTTACTGGCTTTAGTATCCCAAAATTGGATAGCGAGCCAAGCATGACCAGCAAGAGGATAAGGGTAAGGCACTTGAGCTTGTTCAATAGCTAAAAATTGTTTTTTATCAAGCTTAGTAATGTGCCTGCCAATATCAAAAGCACGCCACTGAGTACCCGCACCATCTAAAAGCTGACCTAATGTAGCTATTTGATCACTCATTGTTTTCTCAACTGTTTTTACTGCAAAATTACATTAATTATACGTCATAGCCGCCTATGAGGGAACAGGGTATAATTGCATTACATATATAAAAGAGGGTGGTTATGTACCAGCAAACCCAAACTTATTTAGTGCAGCTAACGGCACTTTTACAAATACACGCGCTTTGGCAAAGTGAGCCAATAGACGCTGATGCACTGCTTTCAAATACTCCTTTTTGTCACGATACAATGGCGTTTGAGCAGTGGTTACAATTTGTATTTATTGATAAAATACAGCAATTAATAACGCACAAGCAACCACTGCCACGTAACTTTGCTATTGCCCCTATGGCGCAAATGACACTTGTGAATAAAGCAGGGAGCGATGAAATAATTGAATTACTAACAGCCCTTGATACCTTTTTAGGAGAACCAAATGAGTGAGCGTCCAGCGCCTATTGAATATGGCGAGCTGACTATTTTGTATCAAGATGAAAACTATGTGGCTATAAATAAGCCTTCAGGTTTATTAGTGCATCGCTCGTTTTTAGATAAACACGAAACCCAGTTTGCTATGCAAATGTTGCGCGACCAGCTAGGGCAACATGTATTTCCAGTACATAGGCTCGATAGACCTACGTCCGGCGTATTACTGTTTGCATTGAGCTCTGAAGCTGCTCGCGATATGAACCAGCTATTTATTGAGGGCACCATTGCTAAGCGCTATTTGGCCTTAGTGCGCGGTTTTGCACCAGAGTCGGTATTTTTAGATAAACCGCTTAAAGAAGAACTTGATAAAATAGCCGATAAGTTTGCAGATCAAGATAAAGCACCGCAAGAAGCGCAAACCCAGTTTAATTGCTTGCACCAAGCTGCATTGCCTATTCCTATAGGTAAGTATCCAACAGTGCGTTACTCGTTAGTTGAGTGTTTTCCAAAAACCGGGCGCAAGCATCAAATTCGCAGACACTTAAAGCACTTATCACTGCCTATCATTGGTGATGTAAATCACGGTGATAACCAGCATAATCAATTTTTTAGGGAGCATTTTGAGCTAAGACGCCTAATGTTATTTGCAACAGAGCTTAGTTTTGTGCACCCTTATAGTAATGAATCAATAACAATTAAAGCGCCACTAGGTGAAGACATGCTTGAAATATGTAAGCAGCTAGGTTGGCCAGAGCAAGAAAAGGATTATTAATGGCACATATTAGTATTTTTGTAGGCAGCGTTAATGGCGGTGCAGAGCGTTTAAGCGATGAAGTTGCAACCACAATAGAGCAAGCAGGTCATACTGCAATAGTAATTACTGAAGCATCACTTGATGATATAAAAAATGCATCGCATATTTTAATTGTTACCTCCACAACAGGGCAAGGTGATGTACCGAGTAATTTGGCAGGATTGTACTTTGCAATGAATAGCACTTTCCCAATGCTTACCGATAAACCGTTTGGTGTAATTGCAATGGGTGACAGATGTTACGGCGATACATTTTGTGGCGCAGGTCGTAGCTTTGACGAGCTACTTCGCGATTTACAAGCAAAGCCTGTGGGCAATCGCCTAGAAATAGATGCATGTGAAGATTTTGAACCGTGGCCAGTAACCGAGCCTTGGTTAAAAGCATGGCTGGAGAAACTACCTGCTTAATACTTTAATTTTAAAGTATTAAAAAAGGAGCGCATGCGCTCCTTTTTACTTTTGTAATTTTAATATAGTTTTATAAATTAACTACTTCTGACATCTACCTTAAGTTTTAGCTTTTGGCCAGGTTGTAAGTATTTTTGACCGGCTAAATTATTCCACTTAATAATTTCGTTAACGCTTAGATTAAACTTAGACGCAATACGTGCAAGTGAGTCACCACGGCGTACTTTGTATGTAATAGTACGGTTAGTGCTTGCCGTTGCTTGTGGTTTATTAGCTGACTTATACACAGTTAGTTTTTGATTTAGGCGCAGTACAGAGTTTTTCTTTAGCTTATTCCATTTAGCCAACTCATCCATAGTTACGTCATATTCGCGGCTAATGTCCCATAACGTGTCGCCACTTTTAACTGTGTGCGAAAGCTTTGTGCGAGTTGCTTTATTAGCAGCTAAACGCATCTGCTTTGGTAAATGCTCGCTATTTATAGCGCCATCAGTAAGCGGGACTAATAATTCTTGGCCTACTTTAATTGTATTTGATTTGAGTTTATTAAGCGATCGGATTGCACTTGAGCTCGTTGTGAACTTTTTGGCTATAACCGATAAACTGTCGCCTCGAGCCACAATATAACGTTGCCAGCGTAATCTGTTTTTAACATCAGTGTTTGCTAGTTTTTGGCTAAATTGCTCTACTTTATCAACAGGCAGTAATAAAGAATGCGGGCCATTAGGATCAGTTGCCCAGCGATTAAAACCGGGGTTTAATCTGTATAGCTCAGTAAGCGTCATGTCGGCCATATCAGCAGCAAGTGCTAAATCTATTTGAGAGCCAACATTAACCACTTCAACCACTTGTGCATTAATTACTGGTTGCCATGTAACGTTAAAGTCATCTGAGCGTTTTAATAAATCGGCAAGTGCTAATAATTTTGGTACGTAGGCTGTTGTTTCGCTTGGTAAATCAAGAGACCAAAAGTCGGTAGGTAAATGCTTTTTACGATTCTTTTTAATAGCGCGCATCAAGCGCCCTTCACCCGAGTTGTAAGCAGCAATCGCATTTAGCCAATCGCCTTCAAGTGTTTTATGTAAATACGATAAGTAATCAAGTGCTGCACGAGTCGACTGCACGATGTCGCGACGACCGTCGTACCACCAGTTTTGTTTTAAATCGAATCGCTCACCGGTTGCAGGCATAAACTGCCAAATGCCCGATGCGCTGCGATTAGAATAACCAAACGGGTCAAATGCGCTTTCTACAATAGGCAGTAGTGCAATTTCGATTGGCATTTCGCGCTTTTCTACTTCTTCAACAATAAAGTGTAAGTAAGGTTCTGCACGTTTAGAAATACGATCTAAATAGGCTTGGTGGCGAGCGTAATAATTACGTTCAGTAACAACAGGGCGGTTTTGCGGTATTTCGATAGAAAGTTGGTAGCGAATTCGCTCCCACACATCATCAAACACGGGAGCTTCTTGTTCATCAGAGTCAACTTGCTGATATTGTGCGTTTACCATCAATGCATTGTTAATGTCGTTAGGACTTGCGCCTTCGAGTTGTTGGTTTGCTTGCGTGGCAACTTGAGAGTCTGACTCTAATGTTGTCAGTGTTTGACAACCACTTAGCGCTAACGCCAAGGCTACTAATAGGGGAGATTTATTCATAAATACCAATACATCGGGTAAAAAACTCGGCGAATACTACCTGTTATGAGTTAACATTGCCACTTAATGACTTTTTAAAACGCAGAAGTAGAATCATCACTATATCTTAAGTTAATGATTCTAATAAAATAAATATTAAAGTATTAGTTTGTGCATTAAAAATTGTCTTTGAACTGTCTCAGACTCGCAAAGTTTCCCCAAGGTTCATTGTTTTTTGTAACCGAGATAAATTTCTCGGGCACTAACTCTATAATGGTTGGCAAATCGCTACGCATAAATGGATTTATTTTTAGCTCCTGTCCAATAGAGGTCGGTAGAGAAATTTGATTATTACTGCGTAATTCATCTACTTTTTTACTGTACGCAAGGAGTTCTGGATTGCGTGGTTCAACTGCTTTGGCAAAGGCAAGATTAGCTTGCGTGTATTCGTGTGTGCAATACACAACACAGCTTGCAGGCAGCTCTCTTAGTTTATTAAAAGATTTCCACATTTGCTCTGGCGTGCCTTCAAATAAGCGCCCACATCCGCCGCTAAATAATGTATCGCCTGTAAAAGCAAGTTCATCATTTGTGTAACAAATATGATCAAGCGTGTGCCCAGGAGTTGCTAAAATAGTAAAGTTAATATTAAGCACACTGATGCTTTGTCCATCAGTGAGTGCGTGAGTGACGCCTTTAAATGGACTATTTGCAGGGCCATAAACCGATATATCTGGATAGGCGTCAACTAATTCAGCTACGCCATCAGTGTGGTCGTAGTGATGATGCGTAATTAAAATGCCACCAAGCGTTAGTTTGTGCTCAGCTAGATACGCTAATACGCTCTGTGCTTGGCCTGGATCGACTACCCATGCTTGGTTACTGTTATCGGTAGTTAAACACCAAATGTAATTATCAGAAAAGGCTTTAATTGCTTTGACTTGCACCATGGTAAATTGCTCTATAAAGTGACACTTATCGCATAGTATAACGAGCTCAAAAAATGAAACCAGCCCTTAGTTTTCAAGAAGGACCCAAACCACTGTCGTGGCAGCAGTTTCCTCATGGGGATTATTTACGCACAGATATTGAACGTAAAATGGAGCAATGGCTTCCGCGTATGTTTGGCTATCATATGCTTAAGTTGGGTAATTTAAGTGGCGAATTAAACACAAGTATAAGTACGATTAAACACCAAGTGTGTGTTGCAGAGCCTGGGCCTTACACTGGGGTAGTTGCTGACATAGATGAATTGCCATTTTACGAGCACAGTATTGATGCTTGCATACTAAGCCACTGCTTAGAGTATCATTCAGACCCACATCACATTTTACGAGAAGCACATCGCACGCTTATTCCGGGCGGTTATATACTAGTGACTGGTTTTAACCCGTTTAGTTTGTGTGGGCTTGCACAAATGCTGCCTTTTAGTGGTCAGAAATTACCATGGACGGGGCGCTTTTTTACCCCTGCGAGGGTTAAAGATTGGCTAAATTTATTGGGTTTTGAAATTGTAAGTGACGAACGTTTTATTTATTCATCACTGGCAAGAGGTAACAGGTTATCAAGATTTGAGTTTTGGCGGACTTTTGCAAAACAGTATTTAAAACCAATGGGCAGTGTTTATATGCTGGTGGCACGAAAAAGAGTTGCGCCACTTACGCCAATAAAACCTAAGTGGCATGCTAGGCCGCAATTTGCACCAGTAAAAGGGGCAGGGCTTAGACAAACGTCAAAGCAACACTTTAAATCGTGCGAGCAAAAAAATAATACCAATTGCATTAAATAAGTGATCTATTATAGCGCTAAGAAAATAGCACATTAACAAGGCGAAAATTGTGACATATTGTTGTTCTATATGAATAATTTTTAACGCAGTTAGTGAGTTATTTAATGCGATAGAATGAACATGTTTTTAATAAAATTGGTATAACAACTAGCTTAGAATAAATTTAAGGCTGGTAGCCTACATCTTCTAGTAAATCTTTACTGCCAGCGGCATCGCGGGCTAAATCGTCAACTATTTCGTTGTATTTATTGCCGCTATGCCCTTTAACCCACTTCCAAGTTACATTGTGCTCGCTACAGGCTTTATCTAGGCGTTTCCATAAATCGACGTTTTTAACTGGCTTTTTAGCTGATGTTAACCAGCCACGTTTTTTCCAGTTAGTGATCCACGATTCAATGCCTTGCTTAACATATTGGCTATCGGTTGTTAGGTTTACATCGCATTCTCGAGTGAGTGATTCTAGGGCTACAATAGCCGCGAGCATTTCCATTCGGTTATTTGTTGTGAGTTTATAACCTTGGCTCATTTCTTTTTCATGGCCGTTATAAATCATAAAAATACCATAACCGCCGGGGCCTGGATTACCTAAACATGAGCCGTCGGTGTAAATCTCTACGGTTTTTTGCACTGTTTTACCTTGATCTTATGTACAATAAAGTGATTATAGAAAGATACCAGAATCAGGCTAAATTCGATATGGCACGTAGACAAATAGTTTTAGATACAGAAACCACCGGCATCGACCCTAAACAAGGGCACCGTATTATAGAAATTGGTTGTGTGGAGTTAGTAAATCGCCGTTTAACAGGCAATAATTTTCACGTTTATATAAACCCACAACGCCCAAGTGAAGAAGAAGCAATCGACGTTCACGGTATCACTAACGAATTTTTACGTGATAAACCGTTATTTCATCAAATTGCCCAAGAGTTTTTCGACTATATTGAAGGGGCTGAGTTAGTTATTCATAACGCACCGTTCGATGTTGGTCATATGGATAATGAATTTGCACTACTTAATCAGGGCTATCCTAAAACAGAGACTTTTTGTCAAGTTCTCGACACGCTTAAAATGGCGCGTGACTTGCATCCAGGTCAAAAGAACAATCTTGATGCATTATGTCGTCGTTACGATGTAGATAACGCAAAGCGAACACTTCACGGCGCGCTACTGGATTCTGAAATTTTAGCCGATGTGTACCTTGCCATGACGGGTGGTCAAACAAAGCTGAATTTGAATCAAAACAAAGATGACGGCAGCGAGCAACAGAAAGGCGGTATAAATCGTTTAAATAGCGATAGAGCCCCATTAGTTGTATTGCGAGCAAGCGACGCTGAGCAAAGCGCACACGAAGCACGATTAGATCTTGTAAACAAAGAAGGCGGCCAATGTATATGGCGCGCTGAATAAGGCGATTTAATGAAAACGATGTATTTTGTAACAGCGTTATGTGCCGCTAGTTTATTTACTGGCAATGCATATGGCGTAAAACAAGTAGAAGTGCTCAAGCGCGATGGGCATCAAAATGAGATCCCTTTACTTGATAATCGTTTTCGCATAGATAGCAAAATAGATGAAATAACACTGCTGTTTTTTAGAAAATCAGGTGCACCTGCTGTTATTTTAGTGCGGCCCGATGGCAGTAAGTACTTTGCTACTGACTCAGTTAAAAACCCTAACTTAGATTGGTTTGACGAACTCAGCTACGATTTAGTTACCATAAAAAAACCTATGGCAGGTCCTTGGCAAGTAATAGGCAGTATTTTGCCCGATAGCAGAATAGTTGTATTAGGCGAAATATCTCTTGAGGCAGAGCCTCTTCCTTCAATGTTGTTTAGGGGGGAGACAATAAAAATCACCGGGAAAATACTAAACGACGGTGAGCCAATTAACACAAACCTATTTAGGGATGTTGTGAGCCTTAATGTTGACTTTGTAAGTACCAACAATGAAAACTTTGCTAACTTTGGTGCAGGCATTCAAGAAGTAGCGGAATTTAAAGACGATGGACGTGGATTTGATGAGCGCCCTAAAGATGGTGTGTTTACCGGCGAGTTTACTTTAGATTTTCCTGCGGGTGAATGGACACCAGAGCTTTACGTGGCAACACCTCTGCTGCAGCGTCGCATTGTGCAAAATACAATAGAAGTGCACGAGCCACCTTTTGTAACCGAAGTCGCGTTAGCAGAGCAAGACACAGACGAGCATCTGTTAACTATAAATATAGACCCAAGTATCGTTAAGCCAGAGACAGTCATCATCCAGGGAAAAATATACTATCCCAATAACGAAGAGCAAATGTTTACCATAGATGCTGCAGCTAAAGACTCACGTCAGCTTAGTGTTAAAAATTATGATTGGGGTAGATATAGTGTTGAACTGTCTGTTTTTGGCACTAATATTAATGGCCGTGAATTTATGGCAACGCTACCAACGTATAAATTTGAGATAGAACGACCCATAGAAGCGGTGCCCGAAATTGATCCGGCAACAATTATTACGCCAGATAAAATGATTGAGAGTGATCCTGCTGAAGAAAAAATGGCCACATCGACAATTATTAGTTTAATTGTAGGCTGCAATACACTCATTTTATTAGTCGGTTGGTTGTTAATTCGTATATTTGTTCAGAAAAAACCGATTAAATTTAAAGTGAAGCTGCCTTTTTTAAAGAAAAAGAAAACAAGTGAAGGTGATGTTGCCGACACAGAAAAAAATCAAGTCGGTAAAAATGGCTCAAAAAATGACAGATCAGGTGAAATTTTAAACCTTTCGATGACAGATGACTAAAAAACCTATAAAAAAACAAAAAAGCCCTTGACGAAATAGGGGTTGGTTCGTATTATTCACGCCGCTGTCAGGGAGACCTAAACAGCAACGGAAATATGGAGTGGTAGTTCAGTTGGTTAGAATACCGGCCTGTCACGCCGGGGGTCGCGGGTTCGAGTCCCGTCCACTCCGCCATTTTCGTAAAACTTGTAAGTAAAAGCTGGAGTGGTAGTTCAGTTGGTTAGAATACCGGCCTGTCACGCCGGGGGTCGCGGGTTCGAGTCCCGTCCACTCCGCCAACACTTACACAACGTATGGTTGTAAAACATATTCTTATTATGGAGTGGTAGTTCAGTTGGTTAGAATACCGGCCTGTCACGCCGGGGGTCGCGGGTTCGAGTCCCGTCCACTCCGCCAATAAGAAAAAATAACAGTTTAAATATGCGCTGGAGTGGTAGTTCAGTTGGTTAGAATACCGGCCTGTCACGCCGGGGGTCGCGGGTTCGAGTCCCGTCCACTCCGCCAACTATTTAAACAATGTTATATTACAAAATTTGTATGCTGGAGTGGTAGTTCAGTTGGTTAGAATACCGGCCTGTCACGCCGGGGGTCGCGGGTTCGAGTCCCGTCCACTCCGCCAACAAATTAAGTAATAACAAGTATAATGATATCTCTGCGGAGTGGTAGTTCAGTTGGTTAGAATACCGGCCTGTCACGCCGGGGGTCGCGGGTTCGAGTCCCGTCCACTCCGCCATTTGATATCATGATTAAAATTAGCAAGTGCATTACCCCATGCACATACCACTGCGGAGTGGTAGTTCAGTTGGTTAGAATACCGGCCTGTCACGCCGGGGGTCGCGGGTTCGAGTCCCGTCCACTCCGCCACTTGTTATTTCCTCAATAACAAGTTTATAAAATCCTTGATTAAATAATTTAGTAAAACATTCTTTGGCTATCAGCTAAAAACTCGACTTTTTAATATTACCTTACTAATATTTCTCTTATTCCTAAATATTCATCTTCTTCTATCTCCATGAATAGTTAAACACTTAGCACTGAATACCGCTCCAGTCTTAAATTGCCCCATGGTGTCACACATGACGTAATTAGCTCTTATCGGGTATAACGGCTAGTTAAAGTATTTACTCGTGCCAGAAGCTATTTCAGCGATTTTAACAACCTTAATTTTTTCATGGGTGGTATGCAGTGTGAGCTACAGTACCACTCCAATCATTATACCAATCCGCAATAATACTTAATCATTTTGCGGGGCTAAACGTGTCGCTACCTGTGTTAAAAAATTCTCATTTACGACTGCATGGATGCAGAAGGTAGAGCAATGCAGGAGCAATTGCCGAGAAAAACTAAATAGCGAATTTTTTGCCTAGCTATCAACACGTTTCTCCATCCTCAAAATAGATCACTTAATTAAGCGAATTGGTATTAGTTGTTTCTCATAACAGAATTCTTATAATGAATAGTCAGTTTAGAGGGATATTTTATGATTGAAGTCATAAGCTTAAATAAGCAATTTTCAGGCAATGTTGTTTTTAAGGATTACAACAAAGTTTTTTCAGATCAAAAGGGGTGTATTGAAGCGCCTAACGGCCAAGGAAAAACGACATTACTGATGATGCTAGCAGGACTTGAAAAGCCGCAAAGTGGTTCACTTTTATTTGCTGGTAGCCGATTGAACACTCCAACAAAAACCGTAGCAATTGCCAGCGACCGTATTGCGTTACCAGATTTTTTAACTGCAAATCAAATTATTGATTTATCTGTTAACACATTAGGTTGCGATTGGCCCCATTCGCTGGTTAACGGGTTTAACTTTAATGCATTTTTAAATACGCGATTCGAAGCACTGTCGTCGGGCAATCAAAAAAAATGCCAGCTAATTTTAGCATTAATGCGTAAATCACCTTATTTATTATTAGATGAGCCAAGTGCTGCGCTCGATCAAACCAGTATTCACACTCTTTTAAGCCAACTCGATGCTTATTTGGCTGACAAACCCAATGGGCAAATTATCATTACTTGCCATGAGCCCGCTGTGTTTATTGAGCATGGTTTTAAGTGTGTCTCGCTATGAGTATCATAAGCATAAAAAGCAAACTTAATCAGTATCTCGCGTTTATAGGTTAGCGGTATTTAGCGTACACGTTTGAGCTTAAGCAATTGCTTCAACAGCTAAAAAAATTTGGTTTGTTATTTTTAGTGGTGTTGGGATCATCCGCTCTTGGTTTTGTATTATTGCTTTTTTTAGGCTTAGGGAAAATTATAGATAGTGCAGATACGCCTTTATATGGCGCGCAAATGGCACTATTTTACTTGTTATTGCAAAGCGTGATGATAAGCGCAATGAAACTGGCGATTAAAAATAGTAACCAACGGCTGTTTCAACTTACGATGGCTCACTCTAGCTGGCTTCACCTTGCCGATATTAAATTGTTATTTATCAGCAATGGCTGGCTTATCGCTAGTTTGTTGATAGCGCTTGATCTTACCTTTGAACAGTGGTTAAAGGTGCCGCATTTTATAGTATTTATGTTTATTCAGTTAGGATTAGGCATTGTGTGTTTATACAAACCTAGCGCACTAGTTTATGGTTTTATGTTAAGCGGCCTTTTTTTATTCACTCCCATCAACATACCGCCGCTTATTTATCATATTGGTTTTTCAATCATCTTTAGCATTAGCTTGCTTATACCTAGAGTTAATATAAATGGGCGTGTTAGTGTTCGGTCACTGTTTGGTTTTTGGTTTTGCTACTTTATAAATCACAGCTGGACACTGGTATGGCGTATGTCGTTACTTTTATGTGTGTTTATGGCCTCGACTACGTTAGTCGCTGAGCGTGCTGATCTCGTTAATATACTTGATGCTGTGGCGATGGCTTTTATTGTATTATTTTGCAGCTCATTACAATTTGATTGCGCTAAAATTTATGCACAATATCGCTTTTTTTTTAATACATGCCAAAAAGCACGGACGTTTTATATTAGCCAGTTTATACCTAGTATGCTGTTGTTTTTAGCGACCTTTGTAACTTACAGCATTACGTTTGAGAGATTAAACATTATTTTGTTGAGTTTAGGTTTACCGTGGTGTTTGTTGCAGGTTAATTTTGCACAAAAAAAACCAGCGCATTATGCGCTGGTTTGGATTTTTTTACAGCTGGGGTGCTTGCTTTACTAAATTAGTTAAGCAGCATCAGCTTCTTTTTTAACGCTATTACGTGCGGCTTTGCCTGCAAGTAAGTCAGCAGGGTCAAAGTCATCAACGTTAATAACATCTAAACGAGATTGCTCAACAGCAGCTAGTTTATCAGCCTCTGCTTGGCTTAATATGCCTGCTTCAAGCCCCATTTGCGCTACTTTATCAAGCTGGAAGAATGGCAGTTTAAGACCTTTTTCTTTACATACACGGTCAAATAATGGCTCAACAGCAAGTACGTCTTTAAGCGTTTGCTCTTGACGACCTACTAGGTTAAGCGGCTCATTTGTTAAGTATACATAGCTTGCTAAACGGTTACGCGTTTCACTAGGTACTTGTAGTAGTTGCGCAAGTTTATGCTCAAGTTGGTCAGTTGGCTTACGAACCGGGCGACCAAACGGGAATAATAATACTTTTAACACGGCGCGTAGTGGAGCCGAAGGCATGTTATTAATTAAATCAGCAAGTGCACGTTGGCAATGGTAAAGGTGATCTTGGCAACTCCATTTTACTAGAGCAAAATCTTCTTTTTTACGGCCTTCATCGTTGTAACGCTTAAGCGTTGCAGACACTAAGTATAAGTAACTAAGTAAGTCACCTAAACGTGCTGAAATACGTTCTTTACGTTTTAGTGAACCACCAAATACTGCCATGCTAATGTCAGACATAAGAGCAAGTGATGCACTAAAGCGTGACGCTATACGGTAAAACTCAGCGGTTTCGTCGTTGTACGGCACACTTGTAAAACGAGCGCCGGTAAGAGCAAGCCACTTAGTACGTACAAGGTTCGACATAGTAAAACCAATGTGACCCATTACCGCTTTATCAAATACGTTAAGCGCTTCTTCGCGGTCTTCAATTTCGCACGCACCTAGTTCGGTAAGTACAAATGGATGACAGCGAATAGCACCTTGACCATAAATAATCATATTACGGGTCAAGATGTTTGCACCTTCAACGGTAATGGCAATAGGTGCACCTTGATAGCCACGACCTAAATAGTTATTTGGCCCAAGCATGATGCCCTTACCGCCAAGTACATCCATTGCATGAATAGTTGCATCACGCATTTGCTCTGTCAGGTGGTATTTAATAATGGCAGAAACAACAGATGGCTTTTCGCCTAAATCAACAGCACCCGTAGACATACTAACCGCAGCATCAGAGCTGTAAGCGTAACCAGCTAATTTAGCTAGTGACTCTTCAACACCTTCCATTTTACCTATAGGTAAACGGAACTGACGACGAATGCGGCTATAAGCACCTGTCGCAATAGCAATCATTTTAATGCCACCGGCAGAGTTTGACGGCAATGTAATTGCACGACCAACCGATAAACATTCAACCAACATGCGCCAGCCTTGACCAGCCATATCTGGACCACCAATAATATAATCAAGTGGTACGAAAATGTCTTTACCGCGAGTAGGACCATTTTGAAATGGTACGTTAAGCGGGAAATGTCGACGACCAATTTCAACTCCAGGAGTATCCGTTGGAATAAGTGCACAGGTGATGCCTGGCTCTTTATTGTCGCCAATTAGGCCGTCTGGATCTTGTAATTTAAACGCAAGTCCAAGTACGGTAGCCACTGGGGCAAGTGTAATGTAACGCTTATTCCACGTTAAACTAACACCCACAACCTCTTCACCATTCCATTGCCCTTTACATACCACACCGTAGTCTGGAATTGAGCTTGCATCAGAACCCGCTTCTGGCGAAGTTAACGCAAAACATGGAATTTCTTGACCGCTCGCTAGGCGCGGTAAGTAATGATCTTTTTGCTCTTTTGTACCATAGTGTTGTAATAATTCACCTGGGCCTAAAGAGTTCGGTACACCAACAATTGACGAAAGTAATGTTGATTTACTTGTTAGTTTTTGAAGTACACATGATTGTGCAAATGCAGAAAACTCTAAACCGCCGTATTCTTTTTTGATGATCATGGCAAAGAATTTATTATCTTTTAGATATTGCCATACATCTTGAGGAAGGTCGGTTAGTTCGTGCGTTGCTTCCCAATCGTCCAACATGCTACATACTACTTCAACAGGGCCATCAATAAAGGCTTGCTCTTCAATAGTAAGTTTAGGAACTGGGTATTGGTGAAGTTTTTTCCAATCTGGGTTACCGCAAAATAAGTCAGCTTCCCACCACGTCGTACCGGCATCAATAGCTGATTTTTCAGTATCAGACATGCTTGGCGTTACTTTTTTAAACGTAGCAAAAATAGGCTTGATGATATATTGCTGACGAAGGCCAGTAACAGAAAGAGGAACTGCGATGATCAAAAAGATCAACCAGCTAATTAAACCAAAAGCACCTGCAAAGGTACCAATTAATAAAGTTATAGCCGAAACACCAAGTGCTGTGTTCCAACTTGCTCTGTGGTAAACCGCAGTGCAAAGCAACGCGATTAGAACCAGTGTAAATATGAGTGTCATTTTTATTCCTTAATAGAGGTCAGACCACCTCACTTAGAGTAGCGCTAGTAACAGTAATTTTCAAGTACATAACGATGTTAAATTGTAGTAGAAAGTAACTTAAATACGATATTTAATTACCCGACAGAGGAACGCACAATAACTATCGTATAGTCAAAGCATTAACCGTAAGTAGTGTTAACGTAAAAATAAATAAATCTAATAGCAAAATGACACTTTTTAAGTAAGTATAGCCGTTATAGCGGGCTGCAAATTAGTGTACGCTTAATACACAAATATAACGCTATTTATTTTAATGTATGGTTTTTAAGGGTTATTTTATTAATGTGTGAATTACTTGGCATGTCAGCCAATGTGCCTACCGATATTTGTTTTAGTTTTTCAGGCCTTTTAGAGCGTGGCGGAAACACGGGACCACATAAAGATGGTTGGGGTATTACATTTTACGAAGGTAAAGGCTGTAGAACCTTTAAAGATCCTGAGCCGAGTTATCAATCTGAAATTGCAAAGCTCGTCAAAGCATACCCCATTAAAAGTGTCTCGGTTATTAGCCATATTCGCCAAGGTAACCGCGGGAGAGTATGCCTTGAAAATACTCATCCTTTTACGCGAGAGTTATGGGGGCGCGAGCTTACTTACGCTCATAACGGGCAGCTATCTAATTATCATGATTTAAAACCGCAGTACTATCGCCCAGTAGGTAACACCGATAGCGAACTCGCTTTTTGTTGGTTACTTGATAAAATTCGTGAAAAATACCCAAAGCGTCCAAGTAATATGGCGTCGGTTTTTAGATACGCCGCTAAGCTTTCGCATACCCTTCGTGAAAAAGGGGTGTTTAATATGTTATTGACCGACGGGGTGTTTGTTTTAGCGTATTGCACTAATAACTTACATTACATAACGCGCCGTGCGCCATTTGGTAAAGCAACGTTGATTGATGCCGACATGGTGGTTGATTTTCAACAAGAGACTACACCAAACGATGTAGTAACAGTTATAGCTACAAGGCCTTTGACGAATGATGAGCGTTGGCAAAAAATGGAGCCGGGGGAATTTGCATTGTTTAAAATGGGTGAGCTAATTTAGCCCACCTATTTTAAATATTAGGACCTGTTTATCTTTCGAGGTTAAATTTGCAGCAGACTGTTTGGTATTTAGGCAAGGCAGAGCCTATGTAGTGTGGTTATTCCCCATAAATAGGCGATAACGTAGCATAAATGCCAAACATGCGCTGTCCGAAGGGTTCTGCCTAGGGGCTATTTACTCTTTGTTGCTCGGTTTTTACTTAGCCCACTAGGTTACAAACCTCGCGCCGCGATTAAATAGCCCCTAGGTTGAACAAATTTTAATCCTGAAAGGTCAACAGGTCCTAGCTTAACTTTGGTTTAATTAAATTTAGTTAGCTTCTTGAGGTTGTTGTGCTGTTGCAGGCGCAACAGCTGTAGGTGATGTAACAGTAAATGAATTCATTTGAACTTCAAACTGCTCCATACCTTTTTCGCCTTTCCACATACGTACCAGCATGTAATCCATTTCTGGCGCAAACCATGCAATTGCTTGGCGTTTATCGTTATCGTATAAACGTTTTACTTTAATGGCTTCTACATTACCGATAGGTAGGGAGATCATCTCTTTTTCAACAACTTCAAAGTTGTAGTCGCGGCGGTTACCTTTTTTGTCTATAAGCGGGAATGAAAAGCTCGTTTCGCCTTTTTTCAATCCTTCGCGCACTTGCACTTGGTATGAAATAGCATCCTGAAATTCATCAGTCCATTCGCATTTAAGTGGGTATTCGCTAGCGCTGCTAGTCACTACTTTGTTTGTTGTATCAAAATCAATTTTATAATCTTTATCTGGGCCTGTACCGGTGCGGATCATATTGTAATGATGCGGGGTAACCTTGCCATCTTTAAAGGTAAACTTTGATGTTTCTTCACGAGAATCAGAGAAAATCATCCACTCAATATTGCTGTGGTATGTTAGTTCATAAGTATCGTCGCCCATTTTTTTGAGCTCACGAACAGCCTCACCATGATTTTTACCTTTGCGTAAAATATCGTAGTTAGCTTGATATTGGGTCAATTCGCCTGCAATTAGGCTAGTTGGAAGTAAAGCGCCCGCACATAACAACAGGGCACTTATTTTTTTATTGTGAGTAGTGCGCGCCGTGTGCAGGAAGTTGTTTTTTGTCAAGAACTGCATAATCTGCTTCCATAGTAAGTCTGTGTTCACTGAACCACTTGACCACCAAAGGATAAATTATATGCTCTTGCTCATGCACGCGTTTTGCTAATGTTTCTGCTGTATCATCCTTGAGTACAGGTATTTGCGCCTGAAGAATAACGGGACCGCCGTCTAATTCTTCAGTAACAAAGTGAACACTTACGCCATGAACATCGTCTTTTGCATCAATTGCTCTTTGGTGGGTATTCAGCCCCTGATACTTAGGCAACAAAGATGGATGAATGTTCAACATTTTTCCAACATATTTTTGCACTAAGCCAGGAGTAAGAATACGCATAAACCCAGCTAATACAACTAGATTTGGCATAAAAGAGTCGATAACGTTCATTAATCGCGCATCGTACGCTTCGCGCGAGTCAAAATCTTTATGACTGAGCACTTTTGTAGCAATACCTGCTTTTTTTGCACGCTCTAGGCCATAAGCGTCTGCTTTGTTACTAATAACAGCCGCTATATGTCCGTTTATCTCGCCACGTTCGCAGGCATCTATGATGGCTTGTAAATTAGAGCCACTACCTGAGATTAAAACTACCAGACGAGTCGGTGCCATTACTTAGCACCACCTACAATTTCAACTTGCTCTTCGCCAGCTGCTGCATCTTGAATTTCACCAAGGTGCCATGCATTTTCACCCAAGTCTTTTAGCATTGTTAAGCTTTGCTCAAGTTTGTCTGCAGGAACTACTAAAACCATACCTACACCACAGTTAAATGTACGGTACATTTCGTGTGTAGTAATATTACCGTTTTCTTGTAACCAGTTAAAAATAGGTGGCCACTGCCAGCTATCACCTTTAACTACAGCTTTTGCTGAAGCGGGTAATACGCGTGGAATGTTTTCCCAAAAACCGCCGCCAGTAATATGCGAAAGCGCATGTACGTCAACGTTTTTGAATAACTCAAGTAAAGGTTTTACGTAAATACGAGTAGGCTCAAGTAAAGTTTCGCCTAAAGTTTTACCTTCAAAGTCAGCGCTGGTATCAGCTTTTGACACTTCAAGTACTTTACGAATTAAAGAGAAGCCATTTGAATGAGGACCACTTGAAGCAAGTGCAATAAGCTGATCGCCTGCTGCTACTTTTGTGCCATCAATAATTTTAGATTTTTCTACAACGCCTGTACAAAAGCCTGCCATGTCGTAGTCTTCACCATCATACATACCTGGCATCTCAGCTGTTTCGCCACCAATTAGGGCACAACCTGAAATTTCACAACCTTTGCCAATACCTGTAACTACGTCAGCTGCTGTGTCTATATCTAGTTTACCAGTTGCATAGTAATCTAGAAAAAACAGGGGTTCAGCACCTTGAACAATTAAGTCGTTTACACACATTGCAACTAAATCAATACCAACAGTATCGTGTTTTTTTAAGTCGATTGCTAAACGTAGTTTAGTACCAACGCCATCTGTACCTGCAACTAATACTGGTTGCTTGTAGCCTTCAGGAATTTCGCAAAGTGCGCCAAAACCACCAATTCCGCCCATTACTTCAGGACGACGAGTTTTTTTAACTACGCCTTTAATACGCTCAACAAGTGCATTACCAGCGTCGATATCTACGCCCGCGTCTTTATAGCTTAGAGACTGTTTTTGTTCGCTCACAGGTTTTCCTCAAAATAGTTGTTTTGGGTTGCTTAGAAACGCGCGTATTTTACAACAATTGCAAGGTCGCGGCTAGCTCAAATGTAATTTTGAAATAATTAACAAGGACACTTGTCCGCTGTCTGTTGTTTAAATAAACAAAAAAACGCCCGTAGGCGTTTTTTTAGTATTAAAGGCGTTAAATTAACAGCTATGCTTTTGCGGTTAATATGGCTCGAAGTGGAGCGGGGTAGCCTTCAATTGTTTTACTTGTATCGTTTGGATCTAAAAAGTCGATTAACGATTCGTTTTCCATCCAATCGGTTTTGCGTTGCTCTTCAAGCGTGGTAATAGCGCAATCTTTTATTTGCACATCTTTAAAGCCAACGCGTTCCATCCACAGTTTTAATGCTGCAGTACTTGGAATAAACCAAACGTTGCGCATTTTAGCGTAGCGGTCGGTAGGGACTAATACTGTGTTTTCATCACCTTCAATTACTAGCGTTTCAAGTACGAGTTCGCCGCCTGGGCGAAGCTGCGCTTTTAACTGTGCTAAAAAGTCGATAGGTGAGCGACGATGATAAAGTACGCCCATCGAAAAAACCGTATCAAACGCTTTAAGTTCAGGTAATGCTTCAACGCCTAGTGGCAGTAAATGCACGTTTTCGTCTGGGTTGTAGTGTTTAATTGCCTGAAACTGACATAAAAATAAATCAGACGGATCAATACCCACTACAAACTCTGCGCCTTCACCGCGCATACGCCATAAATGATAACCAGAGCCACAACCAATATCTAAAATGGTGCGGCCTTTTAATGGCTCAATATGAGGTAGGAGTCTGTCCCACTTCCAATCACTGCGCCACTCTGTGTCTATTTCAATTCCGTGCACACTAAATGGGCCTTTGCGCCATGGCATCATGCGTTTTAATAAATGCATGGCTTGCTTTTGCTCGCCATCACTCATCTCCCCTGGTGCGCCAATTTCTACCTTAGTAGAAATATCAACGTGCGAAGTTGCCACCTCAGGCAAGTTTTTAAGTACTTTTTGCCATTTAGGTAAATCACCGTGGCTAGCCTCGTTTTGCCAATGTTTTAATTGTGCAGGCAAGGTTTCTAGCCAATGACTAAGTGGGCTTTGTGCGATAGATGCGTAAAATTGGTTAAACCATTGAGACATGGATGACTCTCTTTATTTAATTGCTACCATTGAGCAAAAATTAAAACATTGATACCACACTTGAGTTTGGCTAAAACCAATATCTTGTAAGCGAGTAAAGTGAGCGCTTAGTGTATCTGGGCGCATAACGTTTTCGATGGCGGTACGCTTTTGGCTTATTTCAAGCTCAGAGTAACCATTGTGTCGTTTAAAGTCGTGGTGCAAATCAATCAATAAATTGTCGCATTGCTCGTTTTCAGCTTTAATTTTTTCGCTAAGTAGCAGCACGCCACCGGGCTTTAAGTTAGCGTATATTTTTGCAAGCACGGCTTGGCGCTGTGCGTGTGGAATAAACTGCAGCGTAAAGTTCATTGCTACTACTGAGGCGTTTTGAATCTCAAGCTCGTTAATATCGCCTAAAGTAACAGTAACAGGCACATCTGATTTAAAACCTTGTAAATGTACCTTACAACGCTCAACCATAGCTTGAGAATTATCTACCGCTATTATATGGCAGTTATCGGTGCGAATATTTCGTCGCATGCTAAGTGTTACTGCGCCAAGTGAGCAGCCTAAATCATAAAGATTTGAGTTACTTTGTGCGTACTCACCGGCAAGTTTACCCATTGTACTGACAATCGTTGCGTAGCCCGGTACCGAGCGCTGAATCATATCTGGAAAAACTTCGACTACATTTTGGTCAAAGCTAAAATCTTTTACTTGTTGCTCAGAGGCATAAATACTGTCTTTTATGGTCACGAAGGCAGTCTCTTTGTAAATAATGGCGCTATTTTAACATTTTATACTGGATAGTCAGTGATAAATTCAGTAGCTTGACTAGAATTATGAATAATAAGTATAAAAGAGAAGATTAAATGAGCAAAAGTAAGGTCATCAGCACAGACGATATATTAGCAACCCTTTGTCATTCAGTGACAGGCGTACTCACTTCAGCCAGTGGTAATGGTATTAGCTACTCAGCCATGGTGCAAAAAATAACACGTACATGTATGCGACCAGATATTGGCTGCTTTGTTTTATTTGACGGCGGTTTTACAGGGCTTGTAATTACCAACTTTACTTCGCAAGCGGCGATGGAAATTTATGGCGATTACATGCGCAACATGGGAATGCCAGAAGATGAAATAGCGCATAGCCATTTATCAGACGACGTATCAAACGTACTAGGCGAGTTGATGAATCAAATTGTTGGCGACTTTACGTCTAAAGTGCGCGAGCAATTGCATACGTCTATTACGCAAAACCAGCCAAAAATGATGGCAATAAATAAGCAAGTGCAAATATCGGTAGATACCACGATGGATCGCCCGCAAGCCCGCCGCGTAACATTTACCACAAGTAAACAAAATATCTTTTACTTGGAATTAGCGATGGATAAAACAGAGTTCATTAAATTACACGACTTTGATATTGCAGAAGCACTTGATCCAGATGACATAATTGAAAACGAAGCTAAAAAGAAGGCTGAAAAAGAAAGCGCAAAGGCTAAAGACGTTGTGCAAGACGATGCCGATGACGACTTTATGGCAGGCTTAGGACTTTAATTATATGTAGGTTGGGTAGAGCGAAGCGAAACCCAACGACTGCTCAGCTATTAATCTTTAGTTATGAGTGTTCGGGTTAGTGATTAAAATAAAAGCGCGATTTATATCGCGCTTTTTCGTCATGTTAGCTTTATTTGAATAAGTAAACCTACTCTTTAAACTTATAACCCACACTATAAACCGCTGCTATTGGGTTTAGTCCTGCTTGAATGTCGTTAATCTTTTTTCGTATATTTTTAATGTGTGTATCAATGTTGCGGTCGGATATGTCGGTTGTGTCGCTGTATACGTTATTAATAATATCTTCGCGGGTAAAAACACGACCTACGTGGCTTATAAATAATAAAAATATTTTAAACTCGACGGCGGTAAAGCCAATGCTTTTGCCGTTTAGGCGGGCATCGTAATCGTCTTTGTGTAATTGAAAATTATTATGATTGATGATGTTGGTTTTAGGCTGGCTGGTTCTTCTTAGTACGGCTTTTATGCGCGCTATAACTTCTTTAGGGCTGAAAGGTTTGCATATGTAGTCATCGGCGCCGAGCTCTAAACCCAGTAAGCGGTCTATTTCTTCACTTTTTGCGGTAAGCATAATAATAGGCACACTTGAAAAGGTTCTAATTTGCTTACATAGCTCTATGCCATCAACATCTGGCAGCATTAAATCAAGAAGTATTAAATCTACTGCGTTTTGTTTTACAAAACTAACTACACCTTTGCCGCTATTAAAGTGCTCAGTCTCGTAATCTTGTTGCTTAGCGTAGGCAATAAGTACTTCTGCAATGTTTTCTTCGTCTTCAACGATAAGTATTTTTTGTGATGCCATTATTTTAACCTAAAAGTGTCAGCGTTATTTTTACCTCTAGCCCACCGAGTGGTGAGTTGTGCAACGATATTTGACCGCCATGTGCCTCTACTATTTGTTTGCAAAGTGCAAGCCCTAAGCCCGAGCCGCCGTGCTCTCGGTTTCGAGATTTTTCAACGCGATAAAAACGCTCAAACAATTTTTGTAAGTCGTTTGGTAAAACACTTGGGGCTGAGTCTTGTAAAATAAGCTCAATGTTATTAGGTGTTTTGTTGGCAAGTATTATTACTTGCCCACCTTTATGCGTGTATCTACAGGTATTTTCTAACAGGTTTGAAAATAATTGTACAAGGCGTTCTTTATCGCCATTTATTATACATTTACCGGCTTTGGTTAAGCTTTTGCTGTCTACATTTAATTCACGCTCTTTAAAGCGAGCGGTGTAGTTTTCAATTGATTGCTCAAAAATATTAATTAAATCAATGTGTGCATTGTTATAGGTTAAATTAACGCTATCTGTTTGTGCTAGCAGGGCTAGGTCGTCAACAATGTGACTTAAGTTATCTACTTGGTTTATGAGTAAACTAATGCGCTTTGTGTCGGCTGTAAATACACCATCTTGCACAGCTAACAAGTGCGAACGTAGTACGGTAAGTGGGGTTCTTAATTCGTGGGATGTGTCTGACACCCATTGAAATCGCATTTGTTGGTTTTGCTCAAGCGTGTGGGCTAAGGCGTTAAAGTTGTTGGATAGAGTACCTAGCTCATCTTTACTAGAGGAGGATATTCTGCTGGCAAAATTTCCTTTTGTTAACTCATCGGCGCCAGTCACTATTTGCTTTATTGGTTTTATTAAATGTCGAGACAACACAATAGCCATAATAAATGCGAGCGCAATAACGAGTAATGTGATCATAAAATAGTTATGAAATTGCGCTGCTAAAAATGCTTTTGCTGGGCTACTTTGCACAAGTTTTGAAGGGACTAAACCTATCCAGCCTATAACGTTATTGTTTAATAAAATAGGCTCTATATGTGGGTTGTCGTTTAAATTAGCTCTACCAACAACAACTTTTTTATTTTGATCATATAAACTTATACGTTGCCCTGTTTTAAGGGAACCCGCAGGTAAGTGTACCCACAATAAAGAGGGCGTTGCTTTACTGTTATTTGGTTTGGGTGGGGTGCTTGTGTGTTTATTCGTTTCAGGCTCGCCTGGCTTTTTTTGTGGCTCAACAATAGAGCGCCATAATTGTGTGTTTTGCGTAATGGGTTGCCAACTGCCTAATTCGCTATAAAGCTCAATAAGTTGCTGCTTCACCATTGCTACATGCTTTGTTTCTTCTTGTTCAACAAAGTCGTTAAACCCTGACGAAAAGGTCATGTATATAAACACAAACATAAGTCCAACAAGGGCGATATTAGTGATAAAAAAAGCTAAAAAGAATTTATGTATTAATTTCACTGATTGGCAAATAGTAAAAATCATGTGTTAACGTACCAAGCAGTATTGCATATTGATTATGTGCCTACAATTAGCGTATTTAGGGAGTTGCTTACTAAAATCCTTTTTAAGTAAGCTTTTTAGGTATGTTGATATTTGGACTAGAACTTTATTTTTGCGGTATCGCCAGCACCCAGTAACTTATATTGTGGTTTTACAAAGCTTGCGTGTACTGCACCTAAACTCTTAGGGAACGATATAGCAAGCTCATCCACTGTTGTAAATGTGTGCTTCGCTTGAAAAGCAATTTCTAGGTCGTGCGCTTCGTTGCTGCTGGTGGTAAAAGCGACGCGTTCGAACACGATTACTTGCTGATTTATACGTAAGCTCGTTTTTTGTTTAAGTGCATTTTTTACAAACACTTCTTGTTGCTCTGCACTTAAGTTTGTAGACATAAGCTTATCAATGTCGCCCATAAGCCATGCTTGCTCGCTTTGCAGCGCTGAAGTTAAATGCTCAGCATTAGTTAATACTTTAACCTCAACTTGCCCGTCTCTTAAAATCACTTGGGCTGTTGTGTTTTTTAATACATGGGCGCTCACTTGAGCGCTCATACTTGTTAAAATACACGCTAGCATTAGCCATTTTAATTTTTTTAAAAAATACATAATTACTACCTTTTATTGAGGCGGTTGACCTTTTTGTTTATTGAGGTTGCTCAATAGTTGCTTTACAAATAAGGGTGTTGTCGGTTTCTAAGTCTTCGCCCCATATGAACTTTGCATTTTCATCCCAGTTAATATCGTCGTAACCGTCTTTTGGTCCTACATCGGCAAAGTTGTGCTCTACTGCATTAGCCCAGTTTGCGTTATCAAAGTTACTTTGCAGCCAGTTAGTTGGCGCTTCTTTTGACATAAATGTACAAACACCTTCGCCTGCGACAGGGTTTGATTCGCTTTCGCATAATTTGTTAAGCGGCGCTTTGTGAAGTATTTCGCATTTAAAGCTTTGATCGCTTACGGCAACTACTTTATTTGTATCGGTGTCGGTAAGTTGCATAATGAAACCGCCATCACCCATTTGCTGATTTTTAGCACCGATGTATTCAAGCCCAGTGTCGTTTTGCTTAAAGTCTTTAATTATTAAATTAAGCTCAATAGGGTAGTTTGCAGAAAACGTAATGCTTTGTGCATTAAATGAACGCTCTGTGGTTATAGGCACAGAATCTTCAACAAGTAACTGCTCGCCTATGTAGGCTGTAAACCAGTTATCAGCCCATGCTTCTAGCTTTAAGTTATGCTTGCCTGTAATGGCAGAATTTGTATTTTGCTTAGTGACTGTAGGAGTAAGGTGATTTGGTTGCGGACCTCTACAAAATGTACCTGTTTGAACTTTGCCACCATTACTGATGGTTTTTTGTTTAAAGCTATAGCAGTCTTTTCCCTGTGATGCAGGGCTGTAGGTAGTAAAGTAGCTTTCGCCTTTGTATGAGTAGCTCATTGTACGGCTGCCGTTTTCAGAGATTGTGTGCGTTAAGTTTTCAACGCCTCCTTGTGGCGGGCGCAAGGAGGCTCTTATACCTTGAGTATCGCCACTCAGTGGTGACACTCTTGGTAATTTTGCGGTATCTACTTCACCTACTAAGCACTGAATAATATACGGCGGTGTAGCTGATGTTTGGTAGCGATAGCCAAATGTGTCGTCGGTTTGTCCGTTACATATATCAAGGTCACCTTTGGCAATTGCACTGCCGTCTGGGTTTTTATTGCTATACAGCGGGTAACCATCGTAAGCCCAACCAATAATGGCATCGCTTGATTGGTTTTTCATTGTGTCTATCATACACGTTGGCGATATATGATAATGGTAGTCATCACCTCGTCCTGCGTGTCCGCCACATATATCTAACTGTCCGAGTGCTAAAGTGTCGTGTTTTTCATCGTAGCTATTTACGTCCAGTTCACCTTGCGAAGAATAGTCATATATTGGTACGCCATTAACGGCAACACCTACGGCTGCATCAATTGTTGTTATTGTTTTTGCTTTTTTAGGATTTAGCTTTACAGGTGCGCCGTAGTCTTTAGCTGGAACAGGTATTTGCTCGTTAGTACCTGTAATACCAGTCATTACGTCATGATCAGGATAAGTAGATGAGGCAATATAAGCATATTGTTCATCGCACGTAACAGATACGCTTTGATCAAACCCTGCATTACTTACTGATTGTGTAATAGCATCACAACGAGGTGATTTTACGTTAGCGGTTAAATATGATTTGTCAGGCTTTGGTTGCTCGTTTGGTGTTGGTTTTGAATCCGGCTTTTGCTCGGCGCTATTAGCGCTTCGCGAGTATTTAACCGTCATACTTGCAGTATCGAGCGTAATATCTTTTACAGCGGCGAGTAATGCTGAGCGATCTACTTTTGTATCGCTATTAAAGGTAACTGGTGCAGATAACGCGTACACAGTATAAGTATAGCTTTTTTCACCTGGACCTTTAGAGCAAGGCGGCGCATATTGGTTTAAATCGTTTACGCTATTAGAGCCTACTTCACCGAGAGTTTCGCCCGCTTTAATTTGTGTTTTATCGGCGGCAATATTGTACATGGTCCAATACCAATGCATTCCCTCTGGCGCTTTATGATCCATAATTAACGCATAATATTTGGTTGTGTTAGGTGCACCGCTCCAGTTAAGTGGAGGGCTAATGCTTTGCCCATCGCACGTATAAGTAATAGGCAAGTTACCGCCATCACTTACCTTTGAGCTGGTTAGAGTAAAATCATTGAGTTTTGATTGTTCAAGTGATTGGCTGTTTTGCTCGTTGCAGGCACTTAAGGTTAAGCAGCACAGTGCACTGAGTAAAAAGGCATGAGTATTTTTCATCATTTAAAAACTCCAAAGATTAAGAGTACATAGAAAGAATTATCTATTAAGAGTGTAGTTCTCAAATGTAGGGCAATTATGTAGTTTTAAACTTTTTTGTTTTTATTAAGCGACAAGTCGTTAAGTTGTGAGCTGCTTACGTGGATAAGAGATTGGGTATGTGCGCTTGGGCATGAAAGGAAATATTAACTTAAGCATGGCGTTATTTTCACTCAGTTAAATAACGCTAAAATCCTTATTTTAAATAAGGATTTTCACCCATTGCGACTACCACACAAAAAATTCTTAAATCTAACTCTAGCTGGTGGTAACTCGGTTCCATATGGCAGCAAAGTTGATAAAAGCCTTTGTTATGGTCTTTTTCTTTAAAGTGGGCGAGCTCATGTACCACTAACGCTTTTAATAACGGCTCGGGAGCGCGCAGCAAGTCGCTGTTTATCGCTAAATCGTGTTTGCGGGTTTTACCTTGCATTCGATACGTATGTGTACCGAGTGCGTTGGTGACCATATCGCCTTGCTTTTTAAATGCTGCGCGACCAAACGGTGGTGCGTTTTTTAAATACTGTTTTTTAAGCTCGGTTGCATAACTATAAAGTAGTTTATCGCTGGTAATAGTGTGTGCTTGCGGGTACTTTTTAAGTAAGTAATCACATACCTTTTTGTTATTTATAAGGTTTAATACTTGCTCAACAATGTTAGCTGGGTAGCCGGTAAAGTAACGTGCGTATTCACTCATTATTATTTCTCTGTCGTTTTACTTTTAGAAAAGTGCTTGCTGGTGGGCTTCTTTTTCGCCAGTAAATGGGTTTAATGCTTTGTGATTATAACCAAGGTCCTTACAAAACTGCCTTGCTAATAAAGGTGCTTCTCGGTTATCTGCCGTATGAAAAAACACATAAGGCGTTTTTCCTTCATCAAGCCATTGTTTTACTTTACTCAGCCACGGTTTATAAAAGGGTTTATAGTCGTTTTGTAAATCGGCGATAACAAAGCGCGCCATGGGTTGTGTGCTTGTAGCAATGGCATGCACGGGTAAATGCGGCTTTTTTTGCTGTGCATCTATTAGCGCTTCGGTTGTTGGTTTTACCGCAAAGAGGGCGCGAGTATCCATCGATATGCGATTTATGTTGTTTGCCATTAATAACTGATTAAGCGCTATTTCGGCTTCGCCCTTTTGAAAAAACGCAGTATGACGTACCTCTACACCGTAATTAACCTCTTTTGGTAATAGGCTAATAAATTGGGCGAGTTTGGGTAAGTCACCAGGGCCAAATGCTTTAGGTAATTGCAGCATGATTTGCCCAGTTTTTTCTAAAATAGGGGAGAATAAGTTAAGCCAATCAGTAAGCTCGGTTTGAACATTAGTTAGGTGCAGCTCGTGGCTAAAGCGACGATTAAACTTAAAAGTAAATTTAAAATCGTCGGGTACGCTGTTTGCCCAGCGCAATACGGTGCTTGGCGCAGGATCAGCGTAAAAGCTGGTATTGCCTTCAACAGAGTTAAAGTGTTGTGCGTATTGGCTAAGCATATCGGCGTTTTTACATTGGCTTGAAAATAAATTGCCTTTCCATGCATTACTCGACCACTGCGGGCATCCAATATATAACATACAAACTAGCGCCTTATTATAAAGTGGCGATAGTGTAGCAAATAACAAAACAAGCTGCTGTAAATTCAGGGGCAAAAGCGGCACACGCCCTAGCATCTTAATGTTAGTTGAGTATAATGCAGGGCTTAATTTGATTATTTTTAGATTGCTAGCGGCTTTATTTGTATTGTGGTGACCTGTTTTTTAAATCACACGCCTTAAAACAAATAAGTTTAGCCGTTTAAGCCTTTTATCTGACAGGAAAACTATGCGCTCTATATATTGCGGACAGCTAAATAAAACTCACGTAGATCAAGAAGTTGAACTATGTGGCTGGATCAACAAACGACGTGACCTTGGTGGACTTATCTTTGTCGATTTACGCGATAGAGAAGGTTTAGTACAAGTTGTATTCGACTCTGACATTGAAGAGTTAATGAGTTCAGCTAACACACTTCGCCAAGAATTTTGTGTTCAGTTAAAAGGTATTGTTCGCGCACGCCCAGACAGCCAAGTAAATAAAGACATGGCAACAGGGGAGATCGAAATTTTAGGTAAAGAGCTTAATATTATTAACCGCTCTGAGCCATTACCGCTTGATTTTAACCAAGTAAACTCTGAAGAGCGTCGTTTAAAATACCGCTACCTAGACCTACGTCGTCTAGAAATGAGTGACCGTATTAAATTACGCGCTAAAGCAAGCAGCTTTGTTCGTCGCTTTTTAGATGAAAACGGCTTTTTAGACATCGAAACACCTGTACTTACTAAAGCAACGCCAGAAGGTGCGCGCGATTATTTAGTACCAAGCCGCGTTCACAAAGGTAGTTTTTACGCTTTACCACAGTCTCCACAGTTATTTAAGCAATTGTTGATGATGTCGGGTTTTGACCGTTACTACCAAATTGTTAAATGTTTCCGTGATGAAGATTTACGTGCCGATCGTCAACCAGAATTTACCCAAATAGATATAGAAACCTCGTTCATGAGTTCTGATCAAGTACGTGGTATGACTGAAAAAATGATCCGCGAGATGTGGCAAACATTGCTAAACGTTGATTTAGGCGATTTTCCAATCATGCCTTACAGCGAGGCAATGAGCCTTTACGGTTCTGATAAGCCAGATTTACGTAACCCAATGAAATTGGTTGATGTTGCAGATTTAGTTAAAGACGTAGAGTTTAATGTTTTCTCAGGTCCGGCTAACGACGAAAAAGGTCGCGTTGCTGTGTTAACTGTACCGGGTGGCGCTAAGCTTTCTCGTAAACAGCTTGACGATTACACTAAGTTTATTGGTATTTACGGCGCTAAAGGCATGGCGTGGATGAAAGTAAACGACCACACTGCGGGCGCTGAAGGCGTTCAATCACCAGTGGCTAAGTTTTTAAGCGAAGACGTAATCACAAAATTACTTGAGCGTACTAATGCACAGTCTGGCGATATTATTTTATTTGGTGCCGATAAGCGCAACACAGTAAATGAAGCAATGGGCGCACTGCGCGTTAAGATTGGTGTTGATTTAGAAATCACTAACCTTAATAGCTGGGCACCACTTTGGGTTGTAGACTTCCCAATGTTTGAAGAAGATGACGAAGGCACATTACATGCTGTACATCATCCATTCACTGCACCAAAAGACATTAACGCCAGTGAGCTTGAAGCAAACCCAGCTGCTGCTATTTCAGATGCCTACGATATGGTATTAAACGGCTACGAAGTGGGTGGCGGTTCGGTACGTATTCATAATGCAGATATGCAAGAAACTGCATTTAGAATTTTAGGTATTAACGAGCAAGAGCAACAAGACAAGTTTGGTTTTTTACTTGATGCACTTAAATACGGCACACCACCACATGCAGGTTTAGCATTTGGTCTTGACCGTTTAGCAATGCTTTTATGTGGTACCGATAACATTCGTGACGTTATTGCTTTCCCTAAAACAACACAAGCGTCGTGTTTATTAACCAACGCGCCAAGCAAACCTAACCTTGACTCGTTAGCTGAACTTGCAATAAGTGTTGTAGAAAAAGCGATACCTAACGAAGAGTAATCTTGTTTCGCTTTTTTGAGCTAAATTTAAAAACCCTTAAGTTATATGCTTAAGGGTTTTTTTATGGTTAAATTTATAGCAGAGTGTGTTTTAAACGAACAGATGAAAAGGAATTATTATGTCGATCAATGCAACCTTATTTGGTGAGTTTTTAGTTTTTATTATTGTGCTGTGTATTCCTATTTTTGCTGTAATTAGCTACAAAATAGGTAAGCGTAAAAGTACTATGCCGGGTGTTTTAGCTTTTGTGGGTGGCTGTTTAGCGCTATTTCCACTATTTGCTTTGATTTTTATTGCAGTGCTTGCGCTTAAAAAAGATTTACCTAAAAATAATGGCTACACGGGTTAAATTTAATAGGTGAGTTGTGTTGTTAAGTAACAATAACCAGTATTTTGATGAACAATTTAATGCTTTACAGTACGCAGAGCAATTAACTGAAAACTCTGAGTTTGAAGAGTGTATATTTATCGATTGCGACTTTTCAGGCGGGCAGTTTAAAAATTGCCGGTTTATAGAATGCAGTTTTAAAAACTGTAATTTATCGTCACTAAAATGGAACTACAGTTCGCTTGAAAATGTAAGTTTTAGCCACTGTAAATTAAATAGTTTGCAATGGGCTGATGTAGATTGGCCAGCGCTTAGTATTAACGCACCGGTGAGTTTTAATTATTGCGAGCTCAGTAATAGTTCTTTTTTTGAATTAACCCTCAAAGCCCTCAAACTAACACACTGCTTTGCCAAAAATGTTGATTTTAGACACGCTGATTTAAGCGGTAGTGAATTTACAGGAACAGATTTTCGCGATAGTGAGTTTTTTCAAACTAACTTAACAAAATGTGATTTTGTAGGTGCTACAGCGTTTAATATAGATTTGAATAATAATATTTTAGCGAATGCTAAGTTTGATCGCTTCGAAGCACTTAATTTGCTTACCAGCCTTAATATAGAATTGTGTGATTAATTTAGTTTAATATGATTACATATCTAGAAGCGACAGCTTGGCTGGGCTTCTAGATACTGCGTGACTGGGTAATTAACGGCTTGGGCCATTTTTATTACGTGCACTGGCAAGCTGTCTTGCGATTTCTAATAACGCAGGTGAAATATCTTCAGCGCCATCTTTAATTAGTTTTGTAACGTCACCTGACGAAAACAAACCGTCACGCGGTGATTTAATACCTAACTCACGAACAAAATCCTTCGTTTTACCTGTGCTGCCTGTTTCAATAAACTTAAAAATAATACGTTCATTGTTGTTTTTAGCAGGTGCTTTTAGTGTTTCGATTTCGTCATGTATTGCAGTTAATTTGTCTTCTAAAATTTCTATACGTTCTTGAATGCTATTGTATGATTTCATTTATTGGATCTTTTACTAAATATATTTAAACAATGGCGGCTATTATCGCATAGTTTGACAATAGAGAATGCAAAGCTATAAAGTAAAAGTTATTTTTAATTAAAAACAATAATTTATATAAATTTAAATATGCAAAAAACACTTAAAAAGCTTTTTATATTAAGCGCACTAGCTCTAAGTACATCAGTTATAAGCACATCAGTAATAGGCGCAACAAGCTATGCAAACGATGGCGTTATAACTGATCAAAGCCGCGATCGCACTATTCCTATCAATATTACATTACCAAGTAACAATGCTAAGTGTACTGAGCAAGTAAAATGCCCTGTAGCGTTTATTAATGCGGGCTACGGAATTAGCCATAATGAATATACGTTTGTTAGTAATGCGTTTAATCAGCGTGGATATTTAACAGTAGCCGTTGCACACGAACTAAAAAGCGACCCTGACCTTAATCGTGAGCAGCCTTACTTAACCACTCGTATGGAAAACTGGCACCGTGGCGTAGTAACACTTAAGTTTTTAGTTAATGAGCTATCGAGTAAATACCCAGCGTATGATTTTACAAAGCTCACCTTATTTGGGCATTCTAATGGCGGGGATATTTCCGCATTATATGGCTCTATTTATCCAAACGAAGTTAGCACTATTATTACGCTCGATCATCGCCGCATGTTGATCCCGCGCAATAAAAACATTCGCGTACTTACACTTCGCGGTAGTGATTACCCAGCTGATGCGAATGTATTATTAACGGCAGAGGAGCGGGGTGTTTATCCTGTTAAGCAAACACTAATAGAAAAATCTCGCCATAACGATATGTACGATGGCGGGCCAAAATGGCTGGTGGACAGAATGAGTAAAGAAGTAGAGGGATTTTTAGATAATTAGGCAAGATATAATCAAGCCAACTTTAAGCTGGCTTGATATATAAAGGTTTAAGCTGACGCAGAATTTTGAGTGGTATTAAACAAAGCATGTATATTATTGCAGGTTACCCTTGCGGTGTAGCAAACTGTTTTATTGGTCGTTCTTTTATTTCCATATCTTCAGTAGGAATAGCTAACAGTGAATATCTGGTTCTTATGGTAATGATATCAGCAAATTTACCGTTAATGTACAAGTTGACGAACGGTGTGATCGTACTTACTAAGTATTTTTTTTCAGGGTTTAAAGCAAACCTTTCTTCCATGCCTTTTAGCTCAATAAACTTTACTTCAAGCGGTTCGAACTCTATAGAGGATAATTTTTTGTGGGCACGCCGCCGTCCTTGTATAGGTTGTTCAGGGACTTTTGCACCTGGATTTTCCGCTCTTAATGAGAAGTATGCATCCACTTCATATATAAACATTGAGTTTAAGTCGATTCCCTGCTTATCGAAAGCGAGAGAGCTTAGCTTAACTTGATAAGGCGTAGTATTCGCCAATCTTATACTAGTGATACATTTAGTATCTAAATGACAAAATGTATAAGAGGATGCAGCAATAGGGCTTTCGATAATCTCTTCAGAGTTGGCAAAAGTAGAGTAACTAATTAAATAAAATATTATATTTACTAAAACTTTCATTGGGCTGCTCGCACTGCATTTTCAAAAGATATGATCGGTATAACAAAGTTGTTCTGTCACTATCATCCTAACTCACTTCATATCCACTAAACAGAGTTAGTGGATTATTACTACAGATTATCCCTGTGGCGTAGCAAACTGCTTTATTGGTCGTTCTTTTATTTCCATATCTTCTGTAGGAATAGTTAACAGTGAATAGTTTGTTCTAATTGTGATGATATCGGCAAACTTACCATTAATGTACAAGTTTACAAATGGAGTAAGTGTTCCCACCATATACCTTTTCCCTAGCTCTAATGCAAACCTCTCTTCTATGCCCTTTAGCTCTATAAACTTGACTTCTAGTGGCTCGAATTCTAATGATGATAATTGCTTGTAGGCACGTCTGCGTCCCTGTATGGGTTGCTCTGAAATACCTGTATCTAAATTATTCTCTTTTAAATCGTAGTATCTACTTTCTTCAAATACATACATCGAATTTAAATCGATTCCTTGTGCATTAAAAGCGAGAGAGCTTAGCTTAACTTGATACGGCGTAGTATTCGCTAGTCTTATAT
>NZ_PJAV01000144.1:0-60736 GCF_002836695.1 Pseudoalteromonas sp. 78C3 | reverse complement strand
TGAAGCTAATGACGACTCACCTGAATATCCGGTTATCGCTCAAATAAGACTCTGAAAAATTGCTCATATAGCTACCTACGTTAACAACGCTATCAAAAAACAGAAGTATATATCCGATAACTACCTTTGAAGACCTAAAACGGAAGTTTGCTTCCGAAATATAACAATATAAGCTTACAGACCGGAAGTTTACTTCCGTTTTGTACTTTAAAACTATAAGCAGGTGTCTAATGATAGTTGGGAAGTGCAATCCACTACAGGACAATATAGTTAGAGACCTTTACTCTCACAACGACTTTTAACTACATCATTTTGATTCTTTTGTAGTTTTGAAATCTTTTCTGCTCTAGTACATTCCCAAGTATCTACAGGATACATTTTATCCCACGCATTCATTAGTTGGCGTTGCGCTTTACTCATGTTGTATCGTTTATAGGTGTTCTCCATATACAAATAAGTACGCGCAATTTGCCCTCTAGCTATTTCAGGTGGCTCAGCTTTGCTGTCGTCAATTTTCATCGCACAACGTCCAAAATCGCTTTGAGCCGCTGGAAGCATGTTAAAGTTATGATTACTTCTCAGCGCATTCACGGCACCAATGGCCGGATAGAGGTTAAACATATCAGCTTGCATAAAACGGTATTCTGTATTTACTTTTTCTGCACATCTTCGACCTTTAAATGACTTACCCTTACTATTTACACACTGCTTATGCCCATCTCGCCACTCGCTGAAAGTACGACCAAAGTTTTCTGCTGGAACAACATGTTCCCATTCAATTTTTTTAGCTCGTTTGACGTACTTTGTTGTAGAAAAGCCCTTCGGTGCGGTTACTTTTTTATTAACGTCAAATGTCGCACCACAATAAAGTGTAATGCGGTGGTTGTTATAAACCTGCTTTTCTAGAAGTCGTTTAGCTTTGCTAAATGAGTCGATTTCTTGATTTGCTGAAGAGGCAGCAGAGAAAATAAGTGCTGCTAACAGTGTAATTGTGGATGCTTTCATTATGATTCTTGATACCTATTTCGGTTTAAATATGCCACATACTATAACTGAGTTAATAAGCTAATTCTCATTTGTGGTGACTAACAATTTTAATTGTAGAACTAAGATATTGTACTTATAAAGTTTAATCGGAAAGTTACTTCCCAGTCCATGTATTGTCATTTTGATATTGACCAGAGCAAGCGCTGTTATATGCAAACTGGCCCGTAGACTTATCTCGACAGCGCCAGACTAAGTTGTAGTTACCATCATAAAGCTGGTCCCATGCATAACCAGAAGAATAGTTATTTGACCCGCCAGCTCCTGCCGCAGCAACAGCTAAAACGACGACACCTACCGCAACGACAGCAGCAACAACGCCTTGAGCGATTTCTTTTCTGTCTTGTGCAGCTAATATCTCACATTTGTATTGAGTGAGTGCTCTATATTTAACTTCTCTGTTAAGCGCGTAGATATAGTTCGCTTCATCAGTATTTTCGGCGGTGTAAGTTTTAGCGAGGATATCTTTATCATTAAGGTAGTTTAGACACACTTGAGCATCTGTTAATTCAGAGTCACCTGCAATGATGGCGTGTCTAGAGGCTGAACAGCCAGTAATAACACTAAGTATTAGAAACATAATTCCTTTGTGAAATTTTAACAAACCGAAGATCATTTTACTAATTGTTATTAAAGGGGTTTTTAATCTTTAAGTCTAAAACATGCTTATACCAGCCCTAATTAAACTATCGTCTTCACAAAAAGAACCTTGGCATAATTTGAACCTTAAATTACACTGTGCATATAAACAGTACTTGAGGTGTATATGTTCGTTATTCCAATTTTTATAGAAGCAGGCATTACAGGATTTGAATCTCCTGCCGCAGAATATGTAGAGCTCGGTATTTCAATCGATGAACTAATCATTAAGCACCCGAATGCTACTTTTATTGGTATAGCTTCTGGGCAATCCATGCAAGAAGTAGGAATATTCGATGGTGACTTATTAGTCATTGATAGAGCTGAGGATGTTAGTACCGGCGATATTATTGTTGCTAGTTATAACGGTTCGTTTGTTTGTAAAATCATAGATAAATCGAAACGCTTACTTATCTCTGCCTCTAAAGATTATAAGTCTGTTTATATCTCTAATGATGATGACTTTAAGCTCGAAGGCGTCGTTACTGCGAGTATCCGCCTACACAGAAATAAAGCTGAGGTGAATCGATGTTTGCCTTGGTAGATGCAGTGGCATTTTATGCCAGTGCGGAGAAGGTATTTGACCCATCCATTCGCTTTAAACCTGTTGTTGTTCTAACAAATAACGATGGGTGTATTTGTGCCATATGCCCTATTGCTAGAAAGCTTAATATCCCGAAATTTGAGCCTTACTTCAAAATTAGACCCTATTTAGAGCAGCATAATGTCGTCGTGCGCTCTTCAAATTATGAACTCTACGCTGATTTGAGCGAGAGAATGATGACGGTCATTAATCGTTTTTGTGATGACTATTATGTTTATAGTATTGATGAGTCATTTTTACGTTTTACTGGTTTTTCTAAAATCATTAATGACTGGGCTGACTACGGACACACAATACGACGAGCTGTATGGCGCGAGACAGGATTGCCTGTTGGTGTAGGCTTTGGCATTACACCTACGTTAGCTAAAGCAGCCAACCATGCGGCAAAAAAACTCTCTGGTTATAACGGGGTTGCTGTTATTCATGATGATATCTCACGTCAGGAAGTCCTGATGCGTATGGATGTTACCGATGTCTGGGGTATTGGCTCTCGACTCGGTAGAAAACTCAAGGTGATGGGAATTAAAAGTGCATGGGATTTAGCGAATCAAAACCCAAAAGAAATGCGACGGATGTTTAGCGTTGTTGTTGAGAGGACTGTAAGTGAACTCAACGGCATCGCCTGTTTAAGTTGGGATGAAGTAAAACAGAATAAAAAAGAAATCTACTCGACAAGAAGTTTCGGGGAAAGAGTAAGTGATTTAAATACATTAAAATCAGCCCTCGTAACACACGCAGCGATTGTTGGCCGCAAGCTAAGAAAACAACAGTCATTAGCAAAACGACTTGTTATATTCGCTGCAAGCTCGCCACACAAAGACGTGTATTATAAGAAATCTTTGCTCTATGATTTTCCTATACCTACATCAGATACCAGTGTTATAGCCAATGCTGTTTCAGATGTTATTGATGATATTTTTAAGGCTAACACGCGCTTTTATCGCTGCGGTATTGGCGCAATAGAATTAGAAAGTGAGTTATTTCAGCAAGCCGATATGTTCTCTGTGAGTGAGGATAAACCTAAAATGATGGAATGCTTAGATGCGATAAATAAACGCTATGGTGTGGGGACTTTATCAATAGGGAGTGAAAAACTAACACAGACGTGGAATATGAAGCGGACTTTCTTATCGCCACGTTATACGACTCGCTGGACAGATATACCTGTAATAAAATGTGATTAGGATGATGAATAGTATAGGAGCTAGCATTTCAGTCATAAATTGTGATTGGGTCACCTTTATCAAGAATTAAATATGATAAAAACCTATTTGTACTAGTTCATACTTTTACTATGGTACAAAGCATAGATTGGAATATTACTTTTTTAGTTCCTTTTCATATGCTGGAAATTTCTGAAAGGTCAGCTCTAGAGCAGTGTATCCTTTTGCAAAAATAGAGAGCAGGTAGTAAAAAGTAGTCCTACTTTTTACTACCTCATTTACCCACATCTACAATAATAAAAATGGATATATTGACTTTGGGGTGGCATATATAAGACATTTAAAGTGTGCTGGTGTAGTCAGTTTCAGGCACTAACTCAATCAAATTGCACTCAAGTACTTTAGCTATACGGCATAATTTAATGACTGTAATGTTCACGGTACCGTTTTCAACTCGACTTAGATAGCTTTGATCTAAGCCAGACTTAAAAGATAACTCAGCCTGATTTTTGTCTTTCAAAACTCTCATCATCTTGATATTTTTACCTAATTTTTTTGAAAAATTATCCATTGGTATGTCTCAGGCACAAAAGACTAAATATCCCACATTGCGTTGATTTAAACGATTGCATATAATCATAATTAATGCACATATGCATATTTGATGTAGTTTTATTATATTTATTAAGGTTTTTACATGGAAAAATTCGAACTAGACAAAACTGTCATCCAAATTTTGTGTATGCCCAACGTCAATCACTTCACTGCAACTGAAATTAGAACGGCATTTATAGCAATAAAGCAGGATGCAGAACTTAATCCGACGGCTTCCCGCCGTTTCGTTTATGAGGAGCTTTTAAAATTAACCAGAAGGGGTTGGTTAATAAGAAGCACAACCAAAAAAAAAGGGCTTACTCATTACACCAAAAGTGACTTGTTTGATCACGCAACTTTAAAAGGAATGGTAGCGGCAAAGGAGTCAGAGGAGGCACACGAATGTTCACCTATCAGCTACTCCCAAATGCTTTTTCAACGTTTAAATCAATATAACTCAGCATTACTAGAGGGCTTAGGCGCGGTAAAAGAGTATGTTGCATTGAAAGAAATTTACCCTGACCAACATGACAATTTAAAAGATCGTTACATGGCAGTTCAGGAAAAGAATTATATTCTAAAAGGAAAGATTTCAGTTCTAAACGAACTTATTGAATCAAAAAAAGAGGATTAATATATGAGACTAAGAAATTGGCAGTCAGAGTGCATTCGCTCTGCGATTTCTAAATATGAAACAAGTAAACACTTTTTAGCCCTTGCAACGCCAGGTGCAGGTAAAACCGTGATGTCCTCAGTTTTAGCTAAATTACTGTATGACCAAGGTGATATTGATCTAGTACTGTGTTTCTCTCCTTCCTCAATAGTAGCGCATGATTTTAGTGAAGCGTTGAGTGAACAATTCGAAGCGCATTTTGATGGAACTATTGGTGCACTGGGTAATTCATTTACCTATCAGGCTTTAAGTACACTGGATAATAAGGTATGGCGCTTATTTGATAAATATCGAGTATTCGTTATCTTCGATGAGATTCATCATTGCGCAGGAACAAATATAAAAGATGCTAATGCTTGGGGTAAGCAGATAATAACAACTATGAAAGAAAAAGCTACTCACACAATCGCACTAACTGGCACACCGTGGCGAACCGATGCGCTGCCTATCGCACTGGCTGATTACTGTAATGAGACTGGGCAAATACAATGTGATTACATATATGGTTTAAAACAAGCAACTTCTGACAATGTATGCCGAATTCCGCAAATCGTTGCCTTAGATAATGATCAGATTACTGTTGTTGAGGGTGATGAAACAAGTCACTTCACAAGCTTTATTGACCTGCTTTCACAATCAATTATCCCATATTCTGAGATTGTGACTTACATAAGCGTCATAGAGCAACTATTAATCCACTCTAATTATAAGCTAAATGAGCTTCGAACAATAAATAAAAATGCAGGCGGACTAATCGTTGCTTCATCTATTACCCATGCTTGGCAAATAAAGCTAATTCTGCACCAGACTATTGGAGATAGCGCTGTTGTTGTAACGAGTGATGAAGGCAACGGAAATGACCTTATTAAATCTTTTAGATATAGCCACCAAAAGTGGATCATCAGTGTGGGAATGATATCTGAGGGCACCAATATCCCGCGCCTTCAGGTGTGCTGCTACCTTTCAAACGTGAAAACAGAGATGTATTACCGCCAAGTAATGGGGCGTATATTGCGTATTACTGATGCGCCAGACCAACAGGCGTTTCTATTTATGCCTGCAGAGCCAAACCTTGTTGAGTATGCCTACCGCTTGGTTCTAGACATCCCAGATGAATTAGCAAAAGTAAAATTCGCTTTAATGGACGAAGATATAACGACTGAAGTTAGAACGACTAAAGGGAGTGAGGGGGTTAGTACTGACGGATATCCTGAAGATATTTTTATTGACGAACCAGTTATTAGTATCGGAAATAAAAAAGACAAAACCGATGAAACACTAGAGAGCAAAATAACCTTAGCCACCGACAAGATAATGAGAATCTTTGGTCAATATAATCATACAGAGATTGAAATTGATGGCTTCAACCAATTGATCATTTCTGACAAATCTTTGGCTAAACTTAATCAATACGGTACAAAGATGTTTTAAAATTTTTATTCAAATAAATATAATTATGCAAACCATTGATTATTAGTTTTAATATAAAATTTGGGGTAGGAAATGAGTTATACACCACAAGGTTGGGTCATTTAAAAATTTAGCCCTATCATCATATTATTATAAAAACATTAGCTAACTACATGATATATGGTGGTTAAGTTCAGGTACAGCAACTTCCCTAAATTATCTACTTGCGGTGATTTTCGGGTATGGCCGCAAAAGATCGGTTCGTGCTACATGTTTCCTATAGATGGAGAAGGCGGATGTTCTTTTTACTCAGAACATATGCTTAATAATATATTAGCCCAATCTGGTGTTGGCAAACATGTTATCGAGCGTATTAATTGATCCACATTACTAACTAATATTCAGTCATCAACATGAGATGATTACTGAATATTTAAAACCATCTGTAACTCCCCCCCAAAAATGAAATAGTTCGATTCAACCATTTCCAGTTTTTTATGTTGATAAACAAATTTAAGTGAAAATTTTTTTAGGGAAAAAGCTTTTTGATTTAATACAGATCCGTATTCAGACTAGCTAATTAACACTATTTTTTTCTGAATACAAAATAAATCATTAACTACTGAATTATAGTAATAAATTTCATGTACTGATTTATAACCTTATATTCTTTCCATGCGTTTGACCATCATATAAGCGAGCATTTATTTGCAGCAAAACCACGATTTGGTTTTGCCTCAAAATTATGGCTTTCAAACACGCCTAATTTATCGCATCCACTTAATAATGCTTTGAACAGTTTTTATAAAAATGTATTTTTAGATGAGCACGGCGTTGATGCTAATAACTTTGTACAAACATGCATAGAACACGATAAAGCTCACAATATGAATTATATGAGTATGCCAGAGGAGCTTGCCGCACGTTGTTTTGAAGCCTGTATTGAGCAGCATTCAAATATAAAAAATAGTTTTTTAGTGGGAGGCTTAAAAAGCAGTAATTTAATATACCCAAATGTTGAGCATATTAATAAAGCAAATGAAGCGCTTAACCAGTATTTTGAATTACTGGGCTATGCGCTTCATAAAATAGACGAGTAATGTCTATATTTGGTGATTACTTATCGTCACTAATACGACTTGCTACTGCACTGTTTTGATCTTTATATTTTGCATCTTTACGGATGTTGTATGGGTTTTCACACGGGCCCGATAGCATTTCAAAGCTCATAGCCCCAATTTTCATCAGTGGGCGAAGCGCCAGTGGTAATTTACCTGAGTTGTAAAACTCTAAAACAATATTACCGCTCCAGCCTGGGTCTATTCGGTGCGCTGTTACATGCACCATTAAACCTAAACGTGCTAGCGATGAGCGCCCATCTAACCACCCTACTATGTCTGCTGGCAGAGTTACTTTTTCGTGTGTTATAGCAAGTGCAAGTTCACCTGGGTGTAAAAAGAATGCTTCACCTTCATCAAGCACTATTTCTTCACTCATGATTGATTCCATGGCTTTATTTAACTGATCTTTTGGACCACTTAAATCCACGTATGCTGCATTATGCGCATTAAAAGTTCTAAATTTATTACCTAATCGCAAATCGGCAGTTACGCCTGAAATCATGTCACTTGTTGGCGCAGGCTCAATAACAATGCGACCATCGCTTAGGTATTCATTAATATGTGTGTCTGAAAGTCTCATTATTTATTAATCTTCTGTAATCACAATTTCAATTGCATTGTGATGCTGTTGATAATAGAGCGTGCTGGCTATAAGCCTCGCTGCTGCGCTGTATGTTTTGCTTATCGCCGCGTCGTTATCGTTGGCAATAAGTTTTCCTTGCTCAGAATACTCACGTATATCTATTGCAAGCGGAATATGGCTAAGTACGGGCACGCCGTGCTTGTGCGCCAGTTTTTGTGCACCGTCTTTACCAAATACGTGGTTAGCTTCACCGCAGTGGCTGCAAATGTAATAACTCATGTTTTCAATTAAGCCCAGTACTGGCACGTTTACTTTATTAAACATAGCAATGCCTTTTTGCGCATCGGCTAGAGCTAAGTCTTGCGGCGTAGTGACAATAACAGTGCCGCTCGCTGGTACTTTTTGGCTCATTGTTAGTTGAATATCACCGGTGCCCGGTGGCATATCCACAATTAAGTAATCAAGCTCACCCCAATCAGTCTCGTTAAGCAATTGGCTAAGTGCGCCTGACGCCATTGGTCCGCGCCATACAGTGGCGTCATCGCTTGGGACTAAAAAGCCAATTGACTGCGCTTTAATGCCGTTTGCATCAAAAGGCTGTAGCTGTTTATTATCTTTAGTGACGGGCTCTGCGCCTACCAAGCCTAAAAGCATTGGAATAGATGGGCCATAAATATCAGCGTCTAAAATACCCACCTTTGCGCCTTCGTTTTTAAGCGCGCCCGCCAAGTTAACGGCAGTAGTCGACTTACCTACTCCGCCTTTGCCTGAGGCAATAAGCACAATATGTTTAATCGCCTTAAACTTAGCTGCCTCTTTAATGATAACCTTGGCGCTAATTGTTACAGGCACATTTAAGCATTCACTTACGTGTTGCTCAACTAAAGGCATTTCTGATTGCCCAGCAAATGGCAGGGTTAATTTAATATGTAGTGATTTATCGTCATTTTGAGTAATAGTATTAATGAAGCTTTCGTCAATACCGACGGCAAAAGCCGCACTACGATATGCCGCTAAGGCAGTAATAATCGGTTGTTTTTGCACCGATTTAGAAGAGAATAGTTTCGACAGTCCAAACATAGCAATTAAATAGCGTTTCTTTGATGAAAAGTGCCACGGAATTATGTAACATTCAGGGCATTAACACCAGTCAATTAATAAAAATCCATAAGCTGTGCGCACTCTAAGCAGATAGCTTGTAGATAAATTAATGATAATTGCCGTTTGTATAATAAAAACGGCGTTTTATCCTCAATTCGGAATGATTATGACGCAGCGAAAGATCCTGATTACCAGCGCATTACCTTATGCAAATGGCCCTACTCACTTAGGTCATTTATTGGAATATATTCAAACTGATATTTGGTCACGTTTTCAAAAACTACAGGGCCACGAAGCTTATTATGTTTGCGCAGACGATGCCCACGGCACGCCAATTATGCTTAATGCGCAAAAGCAAGGGATCACGCCTGAAGAAATGGTAAAACAAGTGAGCATAGAGCGCCAACGCGACTTCGCTGACTTTAATATCAAATTTGATAACTACCACAGTACGCATAGCCAAGAAAACAAAGAATTAAGCGAACTTATTTATAACCGCCTAAACGATGCCGGTCATATTAAAAAGCACACTATTTCGCAATTATTCGATCCAGAAAAAGGTATTTTCTTACCCGATCGTTTTGTAACTGGTACTTGCCCAACGTGTAAATCTGAAAACCAAAACGGCGACAGTTGTGATTCGTGTGGTGCTACATACAGCCCTACCGAACTCATTAATCCGCGTTCTGTAATGTCAGGTGCAGAGCCTGTACTTAAAGATTCTGAACATTACTTTTTTGACCTGCCAGCATTTGAAGGCATGCTAAAAGAGTGGTTACACTCGGGCACTATTCAACAAGAAATGGCTAACAAGCTAGACGAATGGTTTACCGATGGCCTGCAGCAGTGGGATATTAGCCGTGATGCGCCTTACTTTGGTTTTGAAATTCCAAATGCACCAGGCAAATATTTTTACGTTTGGTTAGATGCACCTATTGGTTACATGGCGAGCTTTAAAAACCTGTGTGACAAAAAAGGCATCAACTTTGATGAGTTTTGGGCTGAAGGTTCAGACGCTGAGCTTTATCACTTTATTGGTAAAGACATTATCTACTTCCACAGCTTATTTTGGCCAGCAATGTTAGAAGGCGCTAACTTTAGAAAGCCAACTAACGTATTCGCTCATGGTTTTGTTACTGTAAATGGCGAAAAAATGTCTAAATCAAAGGGTACGTTTATTAAAGCGCGTACTTATTTAGATAACTTAAACCCAGAGTACTTACGTTACTACTACGCAGCAAAATTAAGCAGCGGTATTGTTGACCTTGATTTAAACCTAGAAGACTTTGCACAACGCGTAAATTCAGACCTAGTAGGTAAAGTAGTCAACATAGCGAGCCGTTGTGCTGGCTTTATTACTAAAAAGTTTGATGGCAAGCTAAGCAGCACAATTATGCAACCAGAGCTGTTAGCAGAGTTTCAAGCGGCTGCACCTAGCATTACAACACACTACGAAAACCGCGATTACAGCCGTGCAATTCGCGAAATAATGGCGCTTGCCGACAAAGCAAACCAATTTATTGATGGCGCAGCACCTTGGGTATTAATTAAAGACGAAACTAAGCAACAAGAAGCACACGAAGTGTGTTCTCTTGGTCTTAACTTGTTCCGCGTTTTAATTACTTACTTAAAACCTGTGCTACCAGAAATGGCCGACAACGTACAAGCATTTTTAAATGACGACCTTGCATGGGACGGCGTTCAAAATGCACTCGTAAGCCACCCTATCAATAAATTTAAGCCGTTAATGCAACGTGTTGAAATGGATAAAGTAAATAAAATGGTTGAAGAATCTAAAGAAAGCTTAGCGCCAAAAGTAACTATTGACCCTAACAGCCCACTTGCAAAAGAGCCGATTAGCGACGAGATAGAATTTGATGACTTTGCAAAAGTAGACTTGCGCGTAGCTAAAATTGCTAAAGCAGAGCACGTAGAAGGCGCAGATAAACTACTTAAGCTAACACTTGATTTAGGCGGCGAAACTCGCCAAGTGTTTGCGGGTATTAAATCGGCTTACGCACCAGAGGATCTTGAAGGTAAGTTAACCGTTATGGTCGCTAACCTTAAGCCTCGTAAAATGCGCTTTGGTATGTCTGAGGGCATGGTATTAGCAGCAGGTCCTGGCGGAAAAGAAATTTATATTCTTAACCCAGATGACGGCTCAGAGCCTGGTATGCGCGTAATGTAATATTACTCATACAATAAAAACCGCTGATACATCAGCGGTTTTTTTATGGGCTTCCCTATTTGCTTTATAAGCATTATTTAAATAATATCAGTGTATTAAAATATTTTTTAGATCAACAACCATGACCAGCAACCTTGATACCCAAAGACTAAATACCAGTGCGCTAATCAAGCAATATAAGTTACTCGCAATCTTACGCTTAAAACAACAAAGCGACGTAGCACCATTAATTGATTGTTTAGTTAATGCGGGCATAAACGCACTCGAGATCACCTCAAATACACCGGGCTTTGAGCAAGAAATAGCAAAAGCACGCGCAGCTCATAAAAACGCACTTATTGGTGCAGGCACAATAATTAACACCACCCTTGCTCAGCAAGCAATTGATGCAGGCGCGCAGTTTATTGTAACGCCAAATACCAACAAATCGGTTGTCGAACTTGCCCACCAGCACGGGTTGCCAGTATTAATGGGCGCGCTAACACCTACCGATGTAGCAAATGCAATTGAATATAAGGCAGACATTATTAAGGTATTTCCTGCAGGCAGTATGGGCGTTGGTTACTTTAAAGCATTAACAGGTCCATTTTCAGAAGCACAATTAATACCTGTTGGTGGTGTGAATTTAGATAATTTATCACAATGGTTTGAAGCAGGTGCTTGTGGCGCGGCAGTAAGTGGCGATTTTTGTAAGGTATTAAATACCGAACAAGAGCGTAGCCACCTTACCAAGCTTGTAAAAAAATATATAAGTAAACTGCCTAAATAGGCAGTTTATTTTATTTATAAAATAGCCAAATGTGCGCTCATAAAATTTGATTGGGCGCTATACAAAATTAATTACTACTAATTAATTCAGCTTTTTCAATACGCGATCTTTTCTTGGTAGGTAATAATTATCGTAATCAAGTGACACTATAACGCGCTCTGCTTTTCCTAATAACTCGTTACGCGGAATTAAACCTATGACACGCGAGTCAGCGCTATTGTCGCGGTTATCGCCCATTGCTAAGTAATAATCATCAGGAATTGTAATTGCATCAAACCCCGATAAACGTGAAGGAATATTTGCCACTCTTATCGAATGCTCTAATCCGTTTAAATCTTCAATTTTATCAAGCGAGTCTATGTTGCTTCGCTGATCTGCATAATTAAGTTTTTTACCATTAATAATGAGCTCATTATTTTCAAGCGCAACGGTGTCTCCTGGCACACCAATTACACGCTTAATTAAACGGTTATCGGCAGCTTGTGAGTCAAAAACAATAATATCACCAGCTTGTGGATCCGCTAATTTAAGTAATTTTATGTGCGTAAATGGGACGCGAATATCGTAGGCCATTTTATCGGTAAGTATTCTGTCACCTTCTTGAATGGTCGGTTTCATTGAGCCTGTTGGTACTTCGTACCAATCGGCAACAGCGCTTCTAAATACGCTCATCAGTGCAATAAATACGATAAGAGAGCGGTTATTTTTCCAAAACTTATAAACTAATTTCATGCCTATTCCCTTCAATTGAACAAGTCTTTAATTAAGTAACTGTTTATATGACTTTGCTAATTAGCTGCAGTTCAATCAATGATGTAACAAAACATGTTGACTACTAATTTTAATTGATCGATTAAATTTAGAGCGTCGTAACATTTAACGAAACCAACGGGTATTAACTTAAAGGAAAATAAAATGTTTAAGAAAATTACTACTGCATTATTGTTTACAACTGCAAGCCTTGGATTTACTACAATGGCTTATGCTGATCATCATGGTATGAAAAAAGACGTTGTTGAAGTAGCCGTTGAAAATGGTTCGTTCACTACTCTTGTTGCTGCTGTTAAAGCCGCAGGTTTAGTTGAAACACTGCAAGGTAAAGGACCCTTTACTATTTTTGCACCAACAGATGCTGCATTTTCTAAATTACCTGAAGGCACTGTAGAAATGTTACTCAAGCCTGAAAACAAAGATAAGCTAACGGCGGTATTAACTTATCACGTAGTGTCTGGAAAAGTGATGGCAGCCGATGTAATGAAGGTAGACAGTGCGAAAACACTACAAGGCCAATCAGTTATGGTTAAAGCCGACAGCATGGGCGTAATGATAAATGACGCTAAAGTTGTAAAAGCTGATGTAAAAGCAAGCAACGGCGTAATTCATGTTATCGACACAGTACTACTTCCAAAAGAGTAGTCATAAAAGAATAAGCCAACTAAAAAAGCATAAGTAAATACTTATGCTTTTTTATTTATTTTTGTTTCATGACATAACAAATTATTGATTTAGTTTTTCTTTCGCTTCTTTTACTTTTTCAAAATCTAAACCAAGTTCGTCAGTCGCTTCTTTAATAAGGTGCGGTTGAGTCATTACGACTGCCATTAGTTGCTGTAGCTTTTCTGGCGGAATACCAAGCTCTTGAACAAGCGCCATTGCCATCATTGGGTTTTGAGTAAACGCTTCAAACAATGCTTTTACTTTTTCGTCGCTTACATTGTGCTCTTTAAGTATTGCTAGTATTGGATTCATTATTAAACCTTAAGTGTTTTTTGTAGGGCTTAGTATATGGGCTAAACCCTAAAATTAAAGAGTTACTCTACAAGTAAAACAACTTTACCAGCATTTTCATTACGCTCTAAAATAGCATGAGCTTCGTTTGCGTCGCTCCAAGGCAATGTTTTATACAAGTTAAAGTCGTACTTTTTAGTGGCAATATCATTGTAAAAGCGTGCTACAAAGTCGTCGCGTACTTGGCGTTTAAACTCAATACTACGATTTCTAAGCGTTGAGGCATGAAACGAAATACGTTTGCGTAAAAGCGCTGCAAAATCAACTTCTGCAAAACGTCCATCTAAAAATGCAAGCATTACAATTTGGCAATCCATCGCTGCAATAGCGGCATTTTTATTTAAGTAACTACCCGAAACAGGATCTACAATTGCATTAGCTGTTAACTCATTTGCTTTCATATATTCTACAAAGTCAGTGGTTTTGTAGTTAATGACATGATCGGCACCGAGTTCTTTTGCGTGTTGGCATTTTTCATCCGTACCGGCAGTAATAACCACGGTAGCACCTGCACTTTTAGCCATTTGAATTGCTGCACCGCCCACACCACTAGCACCTGCATGAATAAGCGCTGTTTGCCCTTTTTGCAATTTACCAAGCTCAAATAATGCGCCAAATGCTGTTAGGTACACTTCGCTTATTGCAGCGCCTTCAGCCATTGTTACATCATCGGGTAATTCCATAAGCTGCTTTGCATCAACGGCTACATATTCACTGTAAGCGCCACCAGAACACAAAGCAAAAACACGTTTATTAAGCCAAACTCTATCAACTTTACCGCCAATATCGCTAATAACACCGGCACATTCTAAACCTAAAATAGGGCTATCTCCCGCGGGGGCCGGGTATTTACCTTGGCGCTGCATACTGTCTGCACGGTTTACACCTATTGCTGCAACTTTAACGAGTACTTCATGGCTCTTTAAAACCGGTTTTTCGGTTTCACTAAATGCAAGATTACCATCTTCATGAGAAATATATTTCATTGTTGCTCCAAGTTTAAAAACTGTAATAACATATAGATGGGGATGAACACAGATTCAAACAACCTCAAAAGCGCCAACTTTGTTTGTAAGGATAAACATCGGGTAGAAAACCATTGTGTACTTGTTGCTGACAACCTTGCCAAAACGTCGCTAAAAACAAGTTACTGTGCTCATTATTAAAATAATTAAACGCAATCTCGTTGGCGCTAAAAAACACCTTAAATTGGCTCGGAAATATATCGTTTTCAGCTATATCAAAATACGAGTTACTACTTAGCTCTTCAAGTGCATTTTGGGTTTGTGGCACCTCTCTAAAGTTGCAATCAGTTAGTGGGCAAATTTCGTCAAAGTCGTAAAACACCACTCGCCCCCATCGCGTTACTCCAAAGTTTTTCATTAGCATGTCGCCCGGAAATATATTAGCACCCGCTAATTCTTTAATTGCTTTACCGTAGTCATGCATCACTCTCTCTAAGGTTTTGTTATCGCATTGGGTAATATATAAATTAAGCGGGGTCATTTTACGCTCAACATAAACGTGCTTTAAAATAAGTGCCTTGCCAGATATAACCATGCTGCTACCAATTTGGCTTTTCATCTGCTCAAGCAGCTCGTCGCTAAAACGGCTTAAATCAAACGCTAAATATCTAAATTCGTGTGTGTCTACCAAACGACCAACCCTATCGGCTTGTTTTACAAAGTTATACTTTTCTTTCACTTGTGCTTTGGTGGCTGTTTTTGGCGCACTAAATTTGTCTTTAATTACTTTATAAACGTAATCTAGCCCTTCAATAGTAAATACTAGCATTACCATACCTGGCGTCCCTGGTGCTGTAACATACTTAAAGTTGGCTGGACTATTTTTAGTCGTATCAACCTTGTGCCGATAAAACTCAGTTTTGGCGTGCTTTATAAAACCAATGGCGTTAAATAACTCAAAGCGCTGTTTATGTGGCATTAACACACTTAAGTAATCTACATAACGAGCGGGCTTATCGGTATCAACCATAAAATAGGTGCGTGCAAAACCAAATAATAAACTTAATTGATCGGCGCCCATCATTACAGCATCAAGCTTTAGTCCCTCATCGGTATTTAGAATAGCAATGGCAAAAGGCATATTGTCGCCATTTTTAGCAATACAGCGCCCAATTAAATAACAGGCTTTGTTTCTAAAAAATAATGAGTTGGCGTATTCAATATACCCATCGTTTAAATTTATAAGTTCGTACACCTGTTTGCATTGCTGCTTAGCGCCTTGCATTAACGTACTTTGTAATGTGGCTACATCGCGTTCTAAATGACTAAACGGCACTCTAAATACTTGATTAGTAATAAGCGTTTTAACGGCGTTATTAAACCCATTATGTAGCGATACCCTGCTCACTAAGCTTTCATAAGAGCGTGGCTCACTACGATACTTTGCTTTTAATACAAACAAATGCACAGTACGAATTTTTTTATCGTCCCAAATTGCCCCAAACGTTGAGTTAAAAAATGTATGCGCAATGGGTTTATTTTCGTGATTTTCTACCATATCGCCGTAAATATTTTTAGCTAACTGCCACGTTTGCGGGCAAGTAAGTTCAGCGTAAGCAATAACTCTGACGGCTTCACTCACGTTTTTTACTTCGCGCTCATACACTTGTAAACGTTCACGCATAGCACTTTGTACACTGTGATACTGTCGTTGTTCAAAACGGCTTTGTGCACCCAGTGTAATATTTAAAAATTGCGAAAACATCGCCTCAAATCCAGCAAAAACAGATCGTGCAAGCTTACTGGCTACAACGTGTTGTAGCGCATTATTAGATTGATTTGTTAGCCTATTTTGCATAAATACAGCACTTATATTGATGCCAGTTATGGCGGTTATTTTTTATTAATGGTTTACACCTTAGCAAGCAGGCTTTAATTTAGATAATTAATAAAGCATATAAATAGAATTTATTGGGCGTATTGACCTTTCGAGGTTAATTTTGCAGCCGTGTATTTGGTTTTTAAGCAAGGCAAAGTACATGTAGTGTGGTGACTCCCCATAAATGTACTTTACCGCTGCATAAAGGCCAAATACACACTGCCCATAGGGTTCTTTCTAGGGACAATTAACTCTTTGTTGCTCGATTTTTACTTAGCCCACTAGGTGGCAAACCTCGCGCCGCGATTAAATCGCCCCTAGATTGAACAAATTTCAACCCTGAAAGGCCAACACGCCCATATGAATATAAGAAACGTCGACCTCAACTTGTTAGTTTACTTAAATGTACTCATCGATGAAAAAAGTGTTTCAAAAGCTGCAAATAAACTCGCGCTTACTCAACCGGCTATGAGTAACGCATTAAAACGTTTGCGCGATTTATTTGACGACCCGCTACTTGTGCGTGCCGCAGGCTCTATGACGCCAACGGCAAAGGCACTTGCATTAAAGCCTGAAGTTGAGGCCCTATTAAAAATGGCTGAAGCTATTACGCAGCCTAGTGAGCAGTTTAACCCAGCAACTGCTGAAGTTACGTTTAGAATAATGGCAAACGACTACATAGAGTCGACCTTAATAGCCCCTTTTATAACTGCGCAGCTTAGTAAAAATCCAGGTATTAATTTTGATGTATTAAGCCCAAGCGACGTAAACCTGCAAGACATGGAAAAAGGCACTATTGATTTAGCAATAAACCGCTTTAATGGCCTACCACGCTCGTTTCATCAAGCCAGTGTATGGCGAGATAACTACTGTTGTTTAACGCATCCTAAAAATACATTTTTACAACATTCAGGGTTAGACGACTACTTACAAAAAGAACATATTTGGGTAAACCGTGCAGGCTGGGGACCAGAGGCCGCTGTTACTAATAAATCAGGTAAGCAAAAATTAGGCTGGGTAGACGAAGCCCTTTGGCAACTAGAACAAACCCGTAAAATACGTGTTTTTACTCGCCACTACATGGTCGCAAGCCTGCTTTGCCAATCAGAGCAACTTATTGCCACCCTACCGCGCAGGCAGGCTAAATTGTTAACCTCTCATACTGATTTAGTAATCAGCCCTGTACCATTTCAAATAGTGCCTATTGAGGTAAAAATGATATGGAGCCCGCTACTACACCATGCCCCTGCACACCAATGGTTAAGACGTGAGTTATTAGCGTTTGCTAAAACGATTGCAGATAGGTAAATAAGATCAAACCTTAAAATCTTTGATAAGGATTCAAGAACCTAACTCTTAACTCTTTGATATGCACTGATTCATGAGGTAATTTGAGCTAATAGCTTGGTTAGCATTTTAAATACATTGAGTTAAAAACTACCTAATGAAAAAGCTAGAACTCAAATACAATGTTCGCTGAAGAATTGAATCAAAATAGGTACTGCGTTATTCTTAATTAGTAATATAAAGTCAATAACTTTAGATACTCGTTATCAATAACCTAAGACATATTAAAAAATGGAATTTTATGTACCAATACCTATATTTGAAGTGTTCACTTATAATGAGCAAGGTCACCAAAATTAGCTTTCTTCCTTTCTCTAAAGTTGAAACTGATAATTTAAAAACCCTCTTATTTACTGCACGACTTTTTGTTTATATAGCTCTTGCATACTTTTTGAATGGGTTAGGTACTTTTTTATATGATGTTCATGAAGTTGTTAATTTATACAACTTTGAACAAACTTGGAGCGTAATATTTACAAATATTCATCAGACTCTACTATTGAAAAAATTATTATGGGAGATGTTATTTAGCGCTGCTATATTAGCGACTGGGGGTATATTGGCTGCAATAGTTTCATTCGAGTTTAAATATGAAAGTAAAAGTGACTAACCTCAAGTCTTTGCTACATTAAAATAAACTTAATCGGATTATAAAAATACCATTAAATAACAACAATTTAAAAACCTTGCTGTGTAAGTGTTATTTAAGAGCCTTTTAAGGAAGATTATTATAAATATTGATTACTCTGCTTATTCACTTAGTGAATTAAACGAAGCAATTGAAAGTATTGACTCACATAAATATCCAGAGAACTACAAACGCCTTAAAGATGAATTAGCTAAACCAAGTCGAACTGAGCCAAAAGCTGCGCAACAAATAGTAATAGCTAAAAAGAACACTAAGAAAACAAGTAAAGCGCTCCTGTGTATTGTTTTAGGTTTGTTTATTCTTTTGCGCAGCTATTTTAATTACGAAAGTGGTGTCATTTATAAGAGATACAATGAGCCGGCAGTGGCATCTTTAGAAAATAACCCGAAAAAGTTTTATTTATTTCTTTTTTTCACAATTAGTGCCGGAGGTTTTATTACGGCATATGGTATTCATGCTTTATTTTCTAAAAAAGAAGACAATGATAAACAAACTTAATAATAAGAATAACGATACTGCAAATAAAATTTTTGCTGTCTTTCAAAAATCCTATGCTATTGAGGCTAAACTGATCGGCGCGCATAACTTCCCTCCTTTAACACGTAATACTAAAGATATTAAAAAATCAGAAACAACCTTTTATGGCTACAGCGAAAATGAATGTTTAGTAGCTGTTATTGAAGTAGATACAAACAACGAGTGTTTAGATATTTGTAGTTTAACCGTTGATCCTAGCTATTTTAAAAAAGGTATCGCAAGTAAGCTAATAAATTATGTTCTAGCAATCGGTGATTTATCTCATGCAAGAGTTGAGACTGCAGTTGCTAATACTCCTGCAATAAATTTATATAAAAAGCATGGTTTCGTGGAATTCAAAAGATGGACTCCTTCACATGGTATTGAAAAACTGGCTATGTCGGTCGTAATTTAAATCAGTATTTCAAAATAGGTAATTTATAAATGGATAGTGCATCAATAATTGCGTGGAGTGTTTTGTTTGGCGGCATAGGTATTGGCTACCTTACTTACGGGCGAAGAAAAAAAGCCGTAGTGCCACTTTGTATTGGTTTGTCATTATTGGTTTTTCCGTACTTTATGACCAGTGTTAGCATGCTACTGATTGTAGGCGCTATTTTAGTGGCTATTCCCTACTTTATTAAAATTTAACATTACTATTGTTATTGCTATTGTGACGGATAAATAAAATACACGCGAAAAATAAAAAAGCGCCACGGTATTCAACTTTGGGAAAATACCGTGGCGCTTTTGGAAATCGTCGATATAGGAATCTACCTACAGCGTATTATTAGCAAGCTTAGTACCAACTTCATAAAATAATTAAAATTCAATAAAAACAATTAACTAAGATTCCTTCTTTATTCCTCAACTCCTCCCCTTGTTCCAGTTTTGTGCACACTTTCACCGCATTGCACCAAATTAATTAGTATTATTTAAGATTGTTTTCTGCGTTCTATTAACCATTAAATCTTACTATTGATAAAATCAATATCAGTTATTGAAAACAACAATTTTATTAATAATACACTTAGCGCTAGAGTGAAGTTAAGCCAACAAACTAAGAGTAATTATTATGACAACAACTTCTTTCACACGCCAAGACGGATTATTCATCGATGCTAACTTGCATCAGTTCATTGAAGAGCAGTTATGCACTAAGGCTAACACTACTGAAACTTACCAAGCGTTAGCTACTTTAGTTGACGAGTTTGGTTGTAAATGCCGTAAAACAAAGCATCAACCAGATGATGTATTAGAAGTTGATACATTATTAAATGCATACCAACTTAAAAATCATCCACTTTGCCATGTTGATGCACAAACTACGGAAGCCGTTTTAGACGAGTATTGCTGCCAGGTTCCTGCAATTATTGTTGTTGCGTTAATGGATACGCTTAGTGGTACACAGTGCGATGAACCCCAAGCACATGAGATTTACCATCGTGCAGCGCAGTTAACCAACCGCCCTTGTATGCACAGAGTAAAAACTGCCTCAGCAGCTTAATAATGGATGTATTTAAAAGTGCTCGATAACCTTCTTTGCAAAGCCAGTACAAGTTAAGGTTGTCGAGTTATGAATACTTGAGTTATCGCTCTGCTCTTGCGCTAAATCAAAGGTTACTTCACCGCTTTTAAATGTTTGCTCTAACGCATTTTCTATGAGTGATGCGGCTTCGTCCCACCCCATAAATTTAAGCATTAATACCGCACTTAAAATACTACTGCTGGGGTTTGCTTTATTTTGCCCTGCTATACGTTCAAACGTGCCGTGTGTAGGCTCAAAAAATGCGACATCGTTATTTAAATTTGCAGCAGGCATTATACCAACACCACCAACTTGTGCACTGAGCATATCAGCTAAAAAGTCACCATTTTGGTTAGTCGTGACCACTACATCAAATTGCTCTGGATGCATTAAACATTGTTGCAGCATGTTATCGGCTATGACTTCTTTAATAATTAAGGGCGCTTGGTGTGCTCGCTCTATTTGCAACCAACGCCCATTTTCATGTGCGGTGGCATTAAACTCGTTTTGTGCAAGTGCAAACCCCCAACGCTTAAATGCACCATCGGTAAATTTAAGTACATTACCTTTGTGTACTAGCGTTAATGATTCACTATCGTTTTTAAGTGCATAGTTAATTGCAAAGCGCATTAGTCGCTCAGAGCCTTCTTTAGATATATTTTTAATACCAATTCCGCACTCTTGTGAAAACCTTAGGCGGGTTACGCCCATTTCCTCACATAAAAAATCGAGCATTTTTTCGCTCTCTACACTGCCTGCTTGCCACTCAATACCTGAGTACACGTCTTCGCTACTATCACGAAGCACTGTTATGCTTGTTAAAAAAGGGTTTTTTAAAGGAGAAGGGAGTGCACTAAAACCTTTTATAGTGCGCATATTTACAAACAAATCCATTTCTTGCCTGAGTGCGACATTAAGAGATCGAAAACCACCACCTAGTGGTGTGGTTAACGGCCCTTTTATGGCAATTTTACAGGCACGTACCGCGTTAATTGTTTCTTGTGGAAACCAATCACCGTCATACAGCTTTGCGGCCTGCTCGCCATTATAAACCTGCATCCAATGAATTTTCCGTGCGCTTTTATAACAATGCTCAATTGCACTATCAACAACATGGCGCATTACCGGCATAACATCTAGACCCACGCCATCGCCATCAATAAAAGCAATGATAGGTTCTAACGGTATTTGCCAGTGTCCTTGTGCATCAATAGTGATATTTTGGCCGTGCTCAGGAACTTGAATATGCTGATACGTCATGGCTAAACCTAACTTAAAATAACGATTAATTGATTAAACCATGCTTAGCTAGGAGTGTCTGTATTTGTACTTTTATAGTTACTATCATTTTAAAAAATAAAGAATTAGGCGTGATTATTTATCCATTTAGTTGGTCTTGTATATTAAGCCTGGCGTACCAGTTATTAAATTACAGTGGAGCATTTTAATGAAATTCTTTTTTGTACTGCTACTATCAATCAGCTCTTTTAACGTATTAGCCGTTGAAGTAGTCATACATAACCTTAGCTCGCTCTCAAGTAATGCTCAAAATACGGTGTCTACATGGGTTAATCAAAGTGTTGAAAAAACACAAAATACACTGGGACCTTTAAAACAAACCACATTGCCTATTTATTTAAAACCGCAATACTTTGCTTTTGAGCCTGTACCTTGGGCTACAGTTAAGCGCAATAACCCCGATGGGCTTGAACTACATATAGATCGCTATGCCAGTTTAAATGCATTCACTAAAGATTGGACGCTATACCATGAACTTTCGCATTTATATTTGCCACTACTTCCCTACTCCGGTTTTTGGCTTAGCGAGGGTTTTGCCAGTTATATGCAAAACGTAATAATGCGTAACAGCGGTATAATTACCCAGCCGCAATTTGTACAACGTTTAAATGCAGGATTTGATCGTGCCCGCCTGCAAACTAAAACTAAAACACAGCCACTTAATAAGCTCTCTGCCGATATGTGGAAACAACGAGCCCAGCAACGTGTTTATTGGACGGGCGCAGCTTTTTTTGCACAGGCCGATTTGGAGCTACAAAAACAAGGTTTATCTGTCGCGGGTATAATAAAACAATATCAAGTATGCTGTAGACCCGCTCGTTCTAGTGCGAAAACCTTTATAAAAGAGTTAGATAAGCTATCCGGTAGTAGCGTTTTTACAACGCTGTATGCAAAATATAATACCCGCACCGATTTTCCTGATATTAGTAAAGAGCAGCTAAACACGCTTTAACGGCTGCTCTGCTTTATATAGTTACTATATTCAACCAGCCCTTGCGCATCAAAATTGGTTGAGTACTCGTTCATAAAACCATGCAAAAAATTGGTTTTATAGCACTTAACATCCACTTTGGTGCTTAAAGCTTTAATAACTTCATCAACATTAAAGTGACTCTCACTTGCTGGAAATATGAACTCACAGGGTACTTTTGCGCTTAAATTTAAATTATGTCTAATTTGCGACGGGTAAAAGCCAATTAACTTTTTAAGGTGTGTATTGCCTGTTAATAACTGTGCCCGCCATGCTGCACTTGCCCCTGCACTAAAAGCAATACACGTCGTTGGCAATTTTAAACTCTCAAAGCATTTTTGAAGTTTGTCGGTGTATTTATCATGGCCACAGTGCTGTATGAAATTATTGTAACTATCTTGTTCACTTTCAATAGCTTGAAACTTGTTATTGTAAGGGTCAATAATCACTAAATTTGAACTAATTGCCTGTGATAACTTCCTTAAAGCAGGGGTTAAACCATAAATATCACTCACTATTAGGTAATTCATACTTATCCTTTGGTAACTAAAAATGGGCTTTGTAAGCAGTTGATAAGATTTATTATAAATATTTTTACAAAAATAGCTTGCACACAATTTATATATAAGTTACCTTCCCTCTCTGGTTTAAAGAAACCGCCGCGGTTAACCATTTACCCTGATCCAGTAAGCCCCGCAAAACGTATATTTGAAAGCTAAGTTATTGTACGGCGAGAACCCCTTGAATAATACCGAGATGATTTTTTACTATCATCGCAAAAGTGTCATAAAGATCGTCAACACTGTAATGAAGCTAAACACAACATCGTTAATTTATTAACTGCAATTTGCTATAAAAATATAGCGCAGAATAAATAACAAGAATAAAGTGAGTTTTATTATGTCTTATAAATATAATGGGTCTATGATCCAAATCGCACATCCAGTGCAATCAATTTCAGTAAACAAACATCGTGTAATCTTTAGTGATACACAAGGTTTAAAAAATGCATTGTTTCAAAAAGCGAGTGATGCACGCCAGTTTGTTAAGTGGCTAAAAGCTAACTAAGCAACACATAACTTTAATTGCCCTTTTATTATTGCAATTATTGATAAGATATTATGCCAGCCTCGTTGCTGGCATTTTACTTTTTAGCTCTTTATTGGTTACAATAGTTTTACAATAATAATTACTGGCAGCTGTTGTAATGCTCCGTATATTTTTAACTTTCTTACTTTTTTTCTGTCTGACCTCAATAGGCAATGCTAGAACCATAAACTGGCTAGCGCACGACTTTGCACCCTATTATATTTTAAATGGTCAATATCAACACCAAGGCCGTGACGAAAGCATAATTTCATTACTTGAAAAACAACTTCCTAATATTACCTTTAACCGCATGCTTATCCCTTCAGGTAAAGTAATCCAAGAGCTATCTAATACTTCAAATAATGTTTGTGCGTTATCGCTTTATAAAAATGATTACAGAAAAGAGCATATTTATTTTACAGAGGAGAGCTCAACAACGGGCCTCTCGCCTTCAATAGCAATGCACAAAAGACTCGCCAAAGCGCTAAATATAGCGGAATCAAAAGAAGTATCACTATTAGATTTAATACAAGATAAAAAACTAACTCTTGGGATCTCTATGAGCCGCTCTTATGGCCAAGAGATAGATACATTGATAAACAGTACGCCTAATATAGATTTAGTAATTAGACCCACTCGCGATAGCCTAGCGAGCCTCACATATATGCTTAACCTAAAACGAATTGATATTTTGCTGGGTTACCCAAGCGAGCATTACTATTTAGCTAAATCAATGCACTTTGAAGAGAACTTAACGCAGCGTCCATTAACCGAATCACCTGCGTTAAGTTATGGTTTTATTGGCTGTACTAAAAACAAGCAAGGCGCAGAAGACATTGCTATTCTTAATGAGCAGCTTAAAGTTATTAAAAAAACGCAGGCTTATAATGATTTACTCATGCGCTGGTTGCCCGAGCATTTAAGGCCGCTATTACAGTCACGTATTAATAGCGCAAAATAAGCAAATTCGAAGTCGCTTAATTTGAGTTTCTGTTAAGCAAAAAAAACGCCACAGTAAGTGGCGTTTTTATATTTAATAATGGTATTACTGACGAACGCCTTCTATTGATAAAATAATATCAACATGAGTAGATGCAGGTCCTAAGTTGTAATCAATACCGTAATCGGTAAGTTTAAGGCTGGTTTCGCCCTCAAAACCTACGCGGTAGCCGCCCCACGGATCTTTACCTTCGCCCACTTTATCTATTTCAAAGGTAATAGTGTTTGTTACGCCGTGCAGCGTAAACTCACCGGTTACATCAGCCTCTTCGCCGTCTTCATCAAATTTAATACTCGTGCTTTTAAATGTCGCTTTTGGGTATTTATCTACATTTAAAAAATCTTTACCATGTAAATGCTTATCGCGCTCTGCATGGTTAGAGTCAAGACTTGTGGTATCAATGTTTACCATAATTTTTGACGCATCAGGGTTTTTAGCATCGTAACTAAATGTGCCGTCAAAAGTATTAAAACGACCATATAACCAGCTGTAACCTAAGTGTTTAATTTTAAAGTTAACAGATGCATGCCCGCCTTTTGTATCAATTACATAATCAGCTGCATTGGCGGCTGTTGCCGATAACATCATTGCAGCCGAAACGGCTGTGCTTACTAATAATTTTTTCATTTTAATCATCCTTTAATGGTTTGATCATTCTAATTAAGGTTTTATCTTTATCGATAAAGTGATGTTTTAACGCCCCTAGTGCATGCAATACTGCAAACCCGATTAATGTGCACGCGCCGTAATAATGTACTTTTCCTGCAATATCGGCTTGGTCATCAAAGGCAAAATCAAGCGCTGATACATTAAATAAAGTAAATACTTCTATTGGACGCCCGTCTGCGGTTGATATTAAATACCCAGCAACAACAATAACAGCCAAAATAATATACATAGCAATATGCGCCGTATGCGCTAATTGGTTCATGCCTTTACTCTCACCTAATGGTTTAGGTTGTGTAGATAAAGCACGCCATAAAATTCTAAATAAAAATACGGCCACAAGCGTAATACCAATACTCTTATGTAAATCGAGTGAACCTTTATACCAGCTATCGTAATAAGTAAGCTCAACCATATATAAACCTAAACCAAACAGGCCAAAAATAGTCACCGCCATGAGCCAATGTAAAATAATAGCGACAAGTCCGTAAGATGAAGGTGTATTTTTAAACATGTGTAACTTCCTATAATGCTATGACGTTACAATATAGTGCACAGCCATAAATGAAAATAACATTTACAAACACTTTACGTGCGTATACGCACAGAACTTTGATAATTAAAGTTAGTTTTAGAAGTTGAGGATTAAACAGATAAGTTTATAGGGTGGATTGTTCGCTTAAGCTGACATAAATTAAGCTCTCAGGGCTCACTTGCAAACAGGTAACAAGCCCTTCTTTAATGAGCTCAAGCATAGCTATAAAACTAACCACTACACCACTTCGCCCTTCATTTGGGGTAAAAAGCGCATTAAATACCAATGCCGAGTTTGCTTGCGATAGTTGCTGTAATATTTGGCTCATTCTCTCTCGGGTTGAGAGTACTTCGGCAGTAATTTGATGATGCTCAAACGTTTTTGCTCGCGCCATTACATCACTCAACGCCAGCATTAAGTCTTTAAGTTCAATATCGGGGAGATTTTGACTTGTATCTTCACTTATTGGCATAGCGGCATGCGCTATAAAAATATCACGACCAACACGGGGAATATCGTCGAGGTTTTCGGCGGCTTGTTTAAACAGCTCATACTCTTGCAGGCGTTTAATAAGCTCAGCGCGAGGATCTTCTTCCTCTTCAAGCTCTTCGTGTACAGGTAATAATAAGCGCGACTTAATTTGCGCAAGTAACGCAGCCATTACTAAATATTCGCCAGCAAGTTCGAGTTGAAACTCGGTCATCATTTCTACATAACTTACGTACTGCTCTGTAATACTAAAAATAGAAAGCTCGAGTACATCAAGCTTATGCTTTTTAATTAAATAGAGCAGTAAATCGAGCGGGCCTTCAAAGGTTTCTAATATTATTTCGAGCGCGTCAGGTGGAATGTATAAATCTTCTGGTTTGTCTACAACCGCTTTACCATGCAAAAAAGCCAGTGGCAGCTTTTGCTGCACTGGCTTTTCACTATTTTTTGTATTCGCAGTGCTTTCGCTCACTCGCTATTACTCAAACGGGCTTGTATCACCACAGCCAACACGCAAAATCTTGACTTCATCTTCCGACAAATCGATTACCGTGGTTGCTTGCTCGGCTAAGTGGCCACCGTGAATAATTAAATCAACGTGTTTATCTAATCGCTCTAATATTTCATCAGGATCTGATTCTGTAAACTGCTCACCTGGTAAAATTAAAGAACACGACATTAACGGCTCACCAAGCTCGGCAAGTAACGCACAGGCTATTGGGTGCTCAATTACACGCATGCCAATGGTTTTTTTCTTGTCGTTTAATAAACGTTTAGGGACTTCTTTTGTGCCTTTAAAAATAAAGGTATATGGCCCTGGCGTATTATTTTTTATTAACCTAAATAGCTGATTATCTACACGTGCGTAAGTAGATAGCTCCGATAAATCACGACAAACTAGCGTAAAATTATCGTTTTTTTCAATACCACGAATACGCTCTATGCGCTCTTTGGCTTGCTTATTACCAATGTTACAACCGATGGCGTAACCCGAATCTGTTGGGTAAACAACAACGCCGCCTTGTTTAATAATATCAACGGCTTGACTAATTAGTCTCGGTTGCGGGTTATCAGGATGAATATGAAATAATTGACTCATGTTAATGCCCCTTCTTCTCCTTCCCAAGCTTGCCAAACACCTTGGCAGTCTTTTGGTAGGTATAAATTTTTGCCAAGCTCTAAATAGCTTGTCGGAAAATGAAAATCAGACCCTTGCGAGCAAAGTAGTTCGTACTCACGGCTGAGTTCACCTAAAAATTGACGTTCGCTTGGCGCCTGTTGAGGTTGTGCAACTTCCATTGCGTCCCCTCCTACACTTTTAAATTCTACTAATAATTTGCGTAGCCACTTGTTTGACATTTGATAGCTACTTGGATGCGCAAGTACAGCAACACCACCAGCGGCATGTATGGCCTCAATAGCGGCTTGCATGGTGCACCAGCAACTTGGTACGTAGCCTGTTTTGCCACGCCCTAAGTACTTTTTAAAAACACCCGGGAAATTTTTAGCAACACCGCGCTCAATAAGGGCGCGTGCAAAATGTGCACGCGTTATTTGCGCGTCTTTTGCCAGCTCTTTAGCTTGCTCGTAAATGCCATCAAAGCCATTTTTTGCAAGGCGAACACCAATCTCTAGTGCACGCTCTTCTCGCTTTTGCTGCTGAGCTGATAATAAAGAGGTAAGGTCAATATTATTAATATCAATATTTAAACCTACAATATGAATTTCGAAGCTTTCCCATTTGGTAGACACTTCGGTACCCGTTATTAATGAAAGCGGTAAGTTTTCGGTTTTAATAAATTGCTGCGCAGGCTTAATAGCCGCCACAGTGTCATGATCGGTAATAGCAAACACATCAATATTTTTATCAACAGCGCGATGCAATAATTCTTCAACCGTTAAACGCCCGTCTGAATGTGTGGTATGGCTATGTAAATCATATTTTATCAAAAGAAAACTGCTTAAAATTAAGGGTTACTGGTGTTTATGTAAGTATAACAACTTTTTTGACTAAATTGTTTTAAATAAACACTTGACACAAAAGCATAAGATACGTTTTACTGTAGCCACTTTCAGACACATTAAGAATTAACAATAATGATCAATTCAAACTTAAACACTATTTGGTGGTGGCACTCGTAATTATCGGGTGGTGAATTGTCGTGTCTAACAAAAATTCAAAACCCGCAACTATGCGGGTTTTTTTATAACTAAATTTTACGAAACGTATACGTTAAAAATATTTAATAAATTTTGAGGCAGAAAAACATGAATAACGGTCTTACTCTTACACATCGTTGGTGGTGGCGCCTGATATAGCGGGACGGTAATGATCTGTTTGTAATTTAGATATCGTTATTCAAACCCCGCATTGCTAAAGCATTGCGGGGTTTAATTTTTTGAGGAATGAGGTTTGATTTTTAGTCATATAACTACCACACCAGGCGAAGTAACAAGCATTACGCAAGTACGCGACTATATTAGTAGTCCACTTGCATTATACGCGGCACTTGATAAGCCTAACTCACTACTGCTTGAATCGGCTGAGATTGATTCTAAAGACAGTGTAAAAAGTTTAATTTTAGTCGACTGTGCATTGCGCATTGTATGCCAAGGTAAAACAGTCACTATTACTGCTCAATCTAATAATGGGCAACAGCTTCTAAGCTACTTGCAGGCAAATGTTAAAAGCTGTGATGCCACTTTAGACGGCGCAACGCTTACCCTGTGTTATTTAGACACTAGCGGCGATACTGACGAAGCGAGTAAACTAGTTGCAGATAATGCATTTAGCGCTCTGAGAACTTGTATTAACAGTATTAAAAGTACAACTAACAATCCATTTTCGTTATTTTTAGGCGGTGTATTTGCCTACGATATGGTAGCAAACTTTGAGCAGTTAAGTGATGTACCTGATGGCGAAAACACCTGCCCAGATTACGTATTTTATTTAGCCGAAACCTTAGTTGTTATTGATCATCAAAAACAAACAACCGAACTCATTGGTAATGTATTTAACGGCCCAGACGTACACGCTAACTGCTTTGAAGTAGGTAAAGAGCTAGAGCGATTAAATACACTGTGCGATAACGCCTCAGAATTTAGTGCGGATATGCAAAGTGGACAATGTGAGGTAAGCGTTGATATAGACGATGACACTTACTGCGAGCAAGTGGTTAAGCTTAAAAAGAATATTGTAGATGGTGATATTTTTCAGGTAGTGCCGTCGCGTACATTTTCACTACCTTGTCCTGATCCTCTGCACGCTTATAGCCAGCTTAAAAAGCAAAATCCAAGTCCGTATATGTTTTATATGCGCGATGAAGACTTTGCTTTATTTGGCGCATCGCCTGAATCAGCACTTAAATACACAGTGCAATCTCAGCAAGTTGAAGTATACCCAATTGCTGGCACTCGCCCACGTGGCAAATTTGCTAATGGGCAAATAAATCCAGACCTAGACAGCCGCATTGAGCTTGAACTTAGAAACGATCAAAAAGAGCGCGCCGAGCATTTAATGCTTGTCGATTTAGCCCGTAACGACGTAGCCCGCATTAGTGTTGCAGGTACTCGTTTTGCCAAAGAGCTATTAAAAGTAGACCGCTATTCACAAGTAATGCATTTAGTGTCACGCGTTGTTGGCACACTAAAACCCGAGCTTGATGCACTGCATGCTTACCAAGCGTGTATGAACATGGGCACGCTTGTTGGTGCACCAAAGGTTCGTGCTGCTGAGCTTGTTCGTCAAACTGAAGGTAAGCGCCGTGGCAGCTATGGCGGCGCAGTAGGTTACTTAACCGGTGATGGCGCAATGGATAGCTGTATTGTTATTCGCTCAGCTTTTGTTAAAAATAACAAAGCGTATGTGCAAGCAGGTGCCGGTGTGGTGTTTGACTCAGATCCTATTTCAGAAGCAAACGAAACTCGCGCTAAAGCACAAGCGGTTATCACCGCCATAAAATCTACGTATAAGGCGGTATAAAATGAGTAAAGCGAATCCTATTAAAATCTATTTTTTAGATAACTTTGACTCATTTACATATAACCTTGTTGATGAGCTTACGATGCTTGGCTGCGAACTGGTTGTTTACAGAAACAACATTAGCGCTGAGGTTATTTTTAACAAAATGCGCCAAGAGCAAGGCCAAGTGCTATTAGTACTTTCGCCAGGTCCTGGCACACCAAGCGATGCGGGCTGTTTAATGGAGCTTATTGAGCTCTCTAAAGGCCACTTCCCAATGCTAGGCATTTGTTTAGGCCAACAAGCGTTAACACAAAGCTACGGCGGAGTAATCGGTCACGCGGGTGAAACCGTACATGGTAAGTCTTCAATTATTAATTTAGGCGAGCACCCTGTATTTGATGGTATGGGAAATACAATGCCTGTGGCACGTTACCATTCATTAATGGCAACAAAAGTACCTGATAATATTGAGGTTATTGCCCAGTACGAAGATATCCCTATGGCTATTTATCATCATGATGACAATGCGTTAGGTTACCAGTTTCATCCAGAATCAATACTAACGCCAAACGGCGCAATGCTACTTCAGCAAAGTGTCGCTTACTTAACACGCGCTAAATAAAAGAGGACATTATGAGTACACAACCAGAACAACCCATAAATGTTCAACACGCTATTGAGCAACTAATTACTGGGCAATCATTAAGCTACGCAGACGCCAAAGCACTTTTTGATGAAATAATGCAAGGTAATATGAGTGAAATTGAGCTAACCGCCCTACTTATAAGCCTTAAAATTAAAGGCGAAGTAAGCGACGAAATTGCAGGCGCTGCAGCCTCTATGCGCGAAAACGCCGTTGCTTTTACTACCAGCAGTACGCAACTTGCCGATAGCTGTGGCACTGGTGGCGATGGTTCAAACACAATTAATATAAGTACAACGGCTGCAATTGTTGCCGCTGCTGCCGGTATTAACATGGTAAAACATGGTAATCGCAGTGTATCGAGTAATTCAGGCTCAGCCGATTTACTCAAAGCCCTGGGCATTAATATAGATATGAGCCCAGAGCAAGCTGCAAGATGTCTTGAGCAAACCAATTTTACCTTTTTGTTTGCACCGCACTATCACAGTGGCGTACGCCATGCGATGGGCGTACGAACATCGCTTAAAACACGCACTATTTTTAATATTTTAGGTCCGCTTGCTAACCCAGCAGCACCTGAAGTGCAATTGTTAGGTGTGTATAACGAAGCGTTGTGTATGCCAATGGCACAAACACTTAAAACCCTTGGCACAAAGCGCGCTATGATTGTTCACGGCTCGGGCACTGACGAAATAGCCCTACACGGCCCAACAACGGTAGTTGAGCTAAATAATGGCGAGATTACGCAGTACACACTAAACCCAAGCGACTTCGACCTTGCAAACTATTCACTTGAACAACTCGCTGGTGAAGGCCCACAATACAACGCAAATGCTAGCCTCGCCATCTTGCAAGGCAAAGGCACAGATGCACATAATGCTGCTATTGTGGTTAACGTAGCTGCTCTTTTATACCTAACAGGTAAAGCAGAAACGTTAAAAGAAGGGGCAAAACAAGTACAAACATTATTAAGTTCAGGGCAAGCCATGAACACACTAAGTGCAATTATTGAGGTAAGTAATGGCTAATGTATTAGACAAAATTGTTGCTGATAAAAAATTAGAACTAATTGAAAGAAAAGCTGCGCGCCCGCTTGAAAGCTTTAAACACCTTGCGGTGCCTACAAGCCGTAGCTTTTATAAAGCACTTGCAGCACCTGGCACACAGTTTATTTTAGAGTGTAAAAAAGCATCGCCTTCAAAAGGGTTAATTAGAGAGCCTTTTGATTTAACTGAAATTACTTCAGTTTATAAAAAATATGCTACCTGCATGAGTGTGTTAACTGATGCTAAATATTTTCAAGGCAGCTTTGACTACCTCGAATTTGTGCGCAGCCAAGTAGAACAACCGCTTATCTGTAAAGACTTTTTTATAGACGAGTACCAAGTGTATATGGCACGTATTTATGGTGGTGACGCTATATTACTGATGCTTTCGGTACTCGATGACGAAAGCTATAAAGCACTGCATGCTGTTGCCGATTCACTTAATATGTCGGTGTTAACCGAAGTAAGTAATGAAGAAGAAGTACACCGCGCACTTGCACTTGATGCACAAATTATTGGTATTAATAACCGCGATTTACGCGATTTAAGCACCGATTTAGCCACTACTGAAAAACTACGAAAGCTTATTCCGGCTGATAAAGTGGTTATTTCGGAATCGGGTATTTACACCCATCAAGACGTAAAACGTTTAGCTCCATTATGCGATGGCTTTTTAATTGGCAGCTCACTTATGGGCGAGCGTGATTTAGAGCAAGCATGTCGCCGTGTTATTTTAGGCGACAATAAAGTATGTGGTTTAACACGTAGCCAAGATGCACAAGCGGCATATCAAAACGGTGCTGTTTATGGTGGTTTAATTTTTCATCCTAAATCGCCTCGCTATGTCGATTTAGATTGTGCAAGAGAGCTGAGCCAAAGCGCACCACTTAACTTTGTTGGTGTATTTGTAGATGCTCCCATTGAGCAAGTTGCTCAATACGCAAGTGTGCTAAAATTAGCGGCAGTTCAATTACATGGCCAAGAAAGTGACGGTTACATTGCTGACTTGCGTACACAGTTACCAACTAATTGCGAAATTTGGAAAGCCCAGGCAGTTAAAAATACATTACCAACTCCAGTAAATGGGGTTGATCGACACCTTTACGATACACACAGCGACACTCAAGCTGGCGGTACTGGTAAAGCATTTGATTGGTCGGTGCTTAGCGGCGCAACTACACCATTTATGCTCGCTGGAGGCTTAAATCCAGATAATATTAAAGATGCGCTTTTTAAAGGTGCCTTAGGCCTTGATTTAAACTCAGGCGTTGAAGAATCTGCGGGTAAAAAGTGCCCTAACAAATTACATAATGCTTTTACAAGCATCAGAAATTATTGAGGTTAAAATGCAAAATCCAGCTTATTTTGGCGAGTTTGGCGGTATGTTTGTACCCGAGTTACTTGTCCCTGCGCTTAAGCAGTTAGAAAACGAATTTAACAAAGCACAAAAAGATCCTGAGTTTCAGGCAGAGCTAAGTAAATTATTAAACGAGTATGCGGGTCGTCCTACCCCACTTACTTTAACGCGCAATTTAGTTAAAAATCCAAAAGTAAAACTGTACCTAAAGCGTGAAGACTTACTACACGGCGGCGCACATAAAACGAACCAAGTACTTGGTCAGGCGTTACTTACTAAGCGTATGGGTAAAAAACAAGTTATTGCTGAAACAGGTGCCGGTCAACACGGCGTTGCAACAGCGCTAGCGTGTGCCTTACTGGGTTTAAAATGTCGTATTTATATGGGTGCAAAAGACGTTGATCGTCAGCAACCTAACGTATTTAGAATGAAGTTAATGGGCGCAGAGGTTATTCCGGTAACAGCGGGTTCTGGCACATTAAAAGATGCAGTAAATGAAGCGCTGCGTGACTGGTCAGCAAATTACCAAGACGCACATTACCTACTAGGTACAGCTGCGGGTCCTCACCCATTCCCAACAATTGTACGCGAGTATCAAAAAATTATTGGTGAAGAAGCTAAGCAACAAGTACTTAAAGCAGAAGGTCGTTTACCTGACGCTGTTATTGCCTGTGTTGGTGGTGGTTCAAACGCAATTGGTATGTTTACTGACTTTATTGACGAGCCAGGCGTTAAATTAATTGGTGTTGAGCCTGCTGGTAAAGGGCTTGATACAAATGAGCACGGTGCAACAATTTGTAAAGGCACAAAAGGCATATTGCACGGTACTTATACGTACATTATGCAAAATGATGATGGCCAAATTGAAGAGTCTTACTCTGTATCAGCGGGTCTTGATTACCCAGCTGTTGGTCCTCAACATGCATTTTTACACGAAACTGGTCGCGCTCAATACGTTGGTATTACCGACACAGAAGCGCTTGATGCGTTTCAGTCGCTTGCTAAAAATGAAGGGATTATTCCGGCGCTTGAATCAAGCCATGCGTTAGCTTATGCGCTTAAGTACGCAGAGGAGCTAACCGAGGAAAGTGTTATAGTTATTAATTTAAGTGGTCGTGGCGATAAAGATTTAGCACACGTTCACAATGTACTAACTGAAAGAGGTCAGCTATGAGCCAAGTAAAAACGGATCGTTACGGAAAAATGTTTGCAGCGCTTAACGAGCAAAAACAAGGTGCGTTCGTACCATTTGTAACGATTGGCGACCCAGGTAAAGAGCAAAGTATTGCGATTATTAAAAGTCTAATTGACGGCGGCGCTGATGCGCTTGAGCTTGGTATTCCGTTTTCTGACCCAATTGCAGATGGTCCAGTAATTCAAAAAGCTAATATTCGCGCCCTCGATGTGCACATTAACACACAAGATTGCTTTGATATTATTAAAGAAATACGTGAGTATAATGCTGATATTCCAATTGGCTTATTATTGTATTCAAACCTTGTGTTTAAACGCGGTATAGAAGCATTTTATAAAGATGCAAAAGCAGTAGGCGTAGACTCAATTTTAGTGGCTGATGTGCCTCTGCATGAATCTAAAATGTTTAGAAAGTCAGCAATGGATAACGGTGTAGACCCAATTTTTATTGCAACACCAAATGCAGATGACGACACACTTCGCCAGTGTGCCTCTTACGGTCGTGGTTACACGTATTTACTATCGCGCGCAGGTGTTACCGGTACCGATACTAAGGCACAAATGCCAGCGGGTAACATTGTCACCAAATTAAAAGAATACCATGCAGCCCCTGCTCTTTTAGGGTTTGGTATTTCAACGCCAGATGATGTAAAAGCGGCTCTTAATGCAGGAGCAGCCGGTGCTATTTCAGGCTCTGCAGTGGTTAAAATTATTGAAGCTAACCTTAATGATTTACCAACAATGACCGCGCAACTAAAAGCATTTGTAGCTGATATGAAAGCAGCTACATCGCTTTAAGCTAACTAAGGCGTGTTTTATACGCATTAAAAAAGGGCATTTAAAATGCCCTTTTTTGTTTTTTAAAATCAAACGCTATAGCAATATCCAAACGTTTTAAAAAGAAAATTAGTGAGCTTGGTGTTTACCCTCTAAAATCTCTTCAATAAATTTAGCATTGAATGCTTCTAAATCAGCGGGGCTTCGGCTCGTTACTAAGCCTTTATCTACACATACTTCTTGGTCAACCCAATTAGCACCTGCATTAATTAAATCGCTTTTAATACTTGGAAAAGAGGTAATGGTACGGTCGCGCAGTTTATTAATTTCAGCTAACAGCCACGGAGCATGACAAATTGCAGCAACGGGTTTATTTTTTTCTGCCCCAAAAAAGCCATCAATAAAGGCTTTAGCATCTTTATCTTGGCGTAAACTGTCTGGGTTAAATAAACCACCAGGGAGCATAAGCGCGTCGTAATCAGAAGGATCCGCGTTTGTAACTAGTTTATCTACTGTTACTTTATCGCCCCACTTGTCTTCATCCCAGCCCGTAATTTGGCCTTCTTTAATTGATACTATTTCGATGTTTGCACCGGCATCAAGTAATGCGCTGCGTGGAGATAAAAGCTCACTTTGCTCAAACCCATCAGTGGCTAAAATTGCAATTTTTTTGCCTTGTAAACGCGTGCTTGTTTGTAATGTACTCATTGAGATCTCCTTATGTTATACCAACCTGCATAAATCTTTGAGCAATTTAACGAATTAAATCGCACTATAACGTTGTTAAAAATCTTTCATTTAGAACAACTAAATACGAAAAATTTTTGCCTAGTTCTAGCGTGATTTTCTTAACGTTCAATAGACCCCATATATCAGCAGACTGGTATTGTTTAAAAATATGTTCGAAACACACAGTTAAACAGCATAATGCATGCCGATAACAAGCAATTGAAAATAAAGGATTTAATGTAAGTGGGATTTATAATGCCATGTAAATCATTTAGAGATTATGAATAATCTACATAGGTGCGAATTTATTTCCAGCTCATATAATTTAAAGCCACCAAACGCGAGGTATAAAACCTCACCTACAACATATACCCGTAGGTGCGAATTTACTTCGCGCTCATGTAACTTATCTATCAATACGGGGTTTAAAACCTTAAATAAATTTAAAACAGATCTTTTAACGCCTTAGCCGGTTTAAAAACCGCTTTATTAGCGCCTTCTATTTCAATTGCTGCGCCTGTTTGCGGGTTACGCCCAGCGCGCGCTGGGTAATAACTTAGTGCAAACGTACCAAAGCCATTAATTTGAACCTGATCGCCCTCAGAAAGCGATTTAGTAATTACTTTTTGCAAGCTTGAAAGCGCCGCTTGAGAATCTTTTTTTGTTAATTCACTTTTGTGTGCAATGGCAGCAACGAGTTCTGCTTTATTCATTTTAGGCTCCTAAATACACGCCAAATCAGTGTTGGTTAAGCGTGGGAATATGATGATATAAAAAATACCAAACCAAATTGGCAATAAAGCCACGCAGGCTAAGGGTTACAGGGCAACAAGTCAACCTTGTAGTTGCTAAGCTTTATGTGGTAAAAAGCCTTTGACTCTTTTTTGTATAATTTAGGTAGTATATGCACGCATTAATTGAATACATTCCACTCATACTGTTTTTTGCAGTTTTCAAGCTAGTCGATATTTACTGGGCTACCGGTTTATTAATGGCCACTACGCTCATTCAAGTTGCTTATAGCTACTTTAAACATGGAACTGTGCCTACTCGTCAGTGGATATTTTTTGGCATTGCTGCTGTGTTTGGTACGTTAACGCTGGTACTTCATGATGAGCAATACATAAAATGGAAAGCAACACTCATATACGCAGGTTTAAGCTTAACGTTACTTGTTAGCCGTTATGTACTTAAGAAAAATCTCGTTAAAAAAGCGCTTAGCTCAATCCTCGAAAATGCTAATGATACAAAACAAGCCATTGTTGTCCCAGAACCATTATGGGATAAGCTTAACCTAATGTGGGTTGCTATAACTGCTGGCATCGCAGCACTAAACATTTATATTGCATATAATTTTTCGCTCGACTTTTGGGTTAATTTTAAAGTGTTTGGTTTAATGGGTATTACCTTTGTAAGTATTTTTGCCACTATTATTGCCTTGTACAAATACCTCCCTAGTGAAGAAGAACCAGCAAAGTAAGCCCCCTCGTCATAAAAATGTCGTCTTAGCTTGATAGTTTATTAAAAAAATAAGTTGAGACGACCTTGAACGCCAATCAATATCGCTGGTTTGAATTTACCCTCATTTTTGTGTTACTACCCTTGTTGGGTTTGGTATTACGCGAGTATTTAGCTAACTGGCTTATTCCTGCGCTTATTATTTTAATGAGCGTGTGTTGTATGTTGCTACTGGGCGATCCGCATTTTAAACGTTTTAGGCTTACAAGCCTTGGGCAATTTTCTGCTGTTAAAAAACGTGTGTTTAGCTTCTTTTTTTTAGGTGCACTGTTCTCAGGTATGTTTTACGGGATTATTCATCAGGGCAACTGGTTTACCCTTCCCCGTAACTCGTTTAATGATTGGCTTTTACTGTTGCTACTCTACCCAATACTGTCGGTTATTCCTCAAGAATTAATATTCAGAACGTATTTTTTTCATCGTTATAAACGCATCATGCCCAAAAAAGCAGTGCGTATTGTAGTTAGTGCGAGTGTATTTGCGTTGGCGCATATTGTATATGCAAATTGGATTGCAGTAGCCTTAGCATTTTTAGGTGGCTTACTGTTTTCCTATACCTACGCACAAAGCCGCTCAACCGTCGTGTGTGTTATTGAGCATAGTTTATGGGGGATATGGATGTTTACACTCGGGATCGGCAGCTACCTTGATTCAGGCGCATTTAACTAATATAACAAGCATTAAAAATCCGATACTAGAAAACTAATATCGGATTTTGAATATTTCTAAAACCACTTAACTAATGGTTAAAATAACGATTCAAACTCACCATTTGGAAATAAAACACCAGGAATACCACGTACTGCAGTAACATCAGCTAGTTTAGTATCACCAAAATATAAACCGCCACTGTAATTACGGCCCTTTTGCTTTACATCTAACCAACGTCCATTTTCGCCTTTCGCTATTAGATTAATGTTGCCACTAACATCACGAATACGTAAATCTAACGCACGGTTTTTTATGCTAACAAATATATCTGTAGAGGTAAGTTCTGATAAGTTTTCAACATCGCCCACGTAAGCAAACTTAAAATCGCTTGCACCACTCAACGGAAAATCTAATTCAAAAGTAAATGCTAAATCGTCATTATCTTCACCAATAAAAGGCGAAGCCTCTACTGCAGTGATATGAAATGCAGTGTCTTGAATGTCACTTACGTAATCACCATTAAAATCAAAAGTAGATAACGTCGTAGACTCTTCACCTAATGAATTAACAAAGCGATTTAAGTTTAGTGATAAGTCACCTTCAAGTTTACCAGCGGCTTTATTGATAATTACATTGGTAGTTACCTGTGTAATACCTGTGTCGGCTTCTGGATTTAATTCACTTTGAGCATCTATGCCATCAAACTGAATTAGCAACTCACTTACATCTACACTTAAAACCGTAGCACCATTTGTGATCGTTGCGCTCATTACACCTTCAATTTTATTACCTAATACACCACTTACTCTAAATGTTGGAATTGATAAATCAATTGTTATAGGTAAATCATCATATGTGCCAGTTATAGCCCAAGTATAAGGTGATTGGCTGTAATCAATATCTAAGTCACGAAGTTTATATTGTCCTGATGGTGTAGAGCCATCAGCTAGTGGTGAATAATTTGTAATAACTTCGTTTAAAGCATTAGTAAGTGCATCAAGGGTTCTTTGTGTGTCTTCATCAAACGCACTTTCAAGCTCAGCAAATTTTACGTCTAATTCATCTGAATAGCTTTTTTCTTGAAGTCTTGCAGCACCTATAATATTTCGTGTATCAACAAGTAACTCTCTTGAATCTAAGCTTTGAACTTCTGTTGAGCGAGCCTGCCAATTTGTAAATGTAGTTACACTTGCAATTGTTTGCTTAACTTGACCAGCTACATTTTGCAGTAAAGCATTACCTTGGTCGCTAAATAAGTTATCTGTAACATACTGCGCTGCTAAATCGCTATAATCTTGCCATGCCTGTTGGTCAGTCTCTAAGTTAGTAAATGCATTAAAAGCACTTTCAACACTAAACGAACTATCAGCAACACCAGCTAAAATTGCCGCGTAAGTAAATGCATTAGTAACCATTTCTGCTTCAACACTTGCATTTAAATTGCTGTGCGTTAAATGATAAAAAGGCGTGGCTGATAAACTAGCTTGCGTAGCACTAAAGCCTTCATCTGTAATTGCTTTACTCAATGGCGATAAATAAACCGTATTTACACCCGGTGCACTAAATGCATCTGCTTTGTAATTAAGAGTAACGGCTGTCAATTCTTGGTAGTCTATTAAACGGTTTGCGTTTAAGTCATTAACATCACCACGAACTGTTCTGCCACAACCTGTAAAGCGCGGACAAGGTAGAGCAGTATCACTCGGTATAAACTCAAAACTATTAAAAGTAAGTGGAGTTACACTTACACTCGCAGTATTGATGTTTTCGACTTCAATTGATTCTTGCACCACACCATCGCTATCTAAAACATTAAGCGTGCCCTGTGGTGATTGCCAATTAGATACATAAAAACTCACAGAAGAAGATGTAGCAATCTCACTCACTGCAACAGATTCTGAACTGTCACTGTCTGATGAAGAACCACAACCTACTAATGCAATAGCTACCCCTAAGGGTATAATTTGTTTTAACATCTTCATTCCTTAAAACTTAATGTTCACGTACCAATTCACATTAGCATAATAGGCTTTATCTAAATCTAGGCTATCAGTTTGTAAATTAAGACCAAAATACTCGTTTTCTATACCAACTAAAAATGCTTCACTTTTTGTCTCGTAGCCTGCCTGTACTTTCCAATGATCCCAAAAGTGTATACGGCCTTTTAATTGGCTGAACGTGTCTTTGTCGTAACGTTTTAAAGTTAACTGAGTCGAAAATCGGTCGTTTATTCTGTAATCGGCAAATGCTTGTAGTCGCATTTCCATTTCGAAATCATGAGATACCGTATTTCCAAATGCAGATGTTTTTAATGAAACTGTTGGCTGAGTAATAATATCGCCGTTGTCATCTTCGCTAAATGGAATTTCAGTAGTTTGACCCTTTACAGAGCCGCTGTCTTCGTACTCTGTTTTATAGAGCAAATCTTTTACGCTAAAACCAACTTGAAGCTCATCATTTACTTGCCAATCAGCAAAAATATCTAGGCTATATCCAAGTCCTTCAGGTTTTTGTGAAGGTGAAAACTTTTTAAATAATATGTCTTTTGAAAAGTTGTAATCGACAGTTACAGCGCCTTCAACTTCATCACTATAAATTTCACCATTTACAGTGGCATCTTGATAGTGTGAGCTGGCAAAAACAGAAAGTTTAGGTGTTATTGTTAATGCATTTTTATCTAAAAATTTAAAATCATAAGATACGAATACACCATTAGACGTTGCTTGTTTAGCATCAAGGTAATATGTATAAAATCTATCTTCAAACTCTAAATCATTTTTTTCAGTATGAGTGTATTTAGCTGTATCAGGATCAAAGTTAAGAACATAGTCGTAACGACTTTGTAAACCTACCTTAAAATTACCGTAGCCAACACCTACTTCAAATATATTATAGGTAAATGCACTGTCACCCGATTTTAATGGAGCATCAAAATCATCTACAAAAGCTTGTACTGGTTGTGCTTCTGTATAAATTTCTGCGTCAAAGTTGGTAAAAATTTGAAATTGGTTATCTGCGGAAGCAAGAGGAGAAATAAAAGCTGTTGAAAATCCTAACAAGAGAATTTTTTTTTTCATAATTTAATCGCTTTCTATAAAAAAAGGGAAAAGCGCTGCTTTCCCCTTTTATAGTTTAAATATTACTTAGATGAATCAATTAAATCAACATCAGTGTAATCAACTACGTCACCATCAATGTAAGTAATTGAAAGACCGTTTGTTGTTTTAGCTGCAGTACCAAAAGACATCATCATCTCATTGTACATAGCCATAACGTCACCAGTGTAACCTGCACTTTCATTACCAGTAATAGACAACGTGTAACCCATTGCATTATTTACTGTAATATCTAAAGCACTTGCTTCTTCCATGTCGCTGTCAAGGTATGTAGTCATTACTTTAAAGTCTACATCACCAGAAACACCCTCTAATGTAATAGAGCCTGAATCTGTTGCATCATCAGCTGTAATACTTAACATACCAGTGAAGCCAGAATCACCATCCATGATTTCAACATGGTTAGCCGTTTCAGTCATTATGATTTCTGCATCATCTACATTGTCAGCAGTTACTGCGCCATCAAAAGTAAATACTAAACATGAATCGATTTGAGTAGCATCAATTGTACCGGCTGCAAAATCAACACAATCTGTAAGTGCTTGTGTTTGTGTAGCAGCAGTAACAAGCTCAACAGATACGTCATTCTCACCTTTTAATGTAGCGCCCCAAGCAACAACAAGCTTGTCGCCTTCATAAGAAGCCGCTGCATTAATCATCTCACCTGTAGTAGCATTGCTAAGCATTAGCGTAAGATCATCTAAGCTGTAAGCATAGTCCCAATCAGCATTGCGAGTTGATGTGCCTGTACCTGAGTTATTACCCATTTCAGCTAATTCATCAATTACGTCTGCAAGAATATCTGCTGCATCAGCAACTGCATCAGCACCAGTGCCTGTAAGCACAGTCATAGTCGATAATGACTCTGATGTAGCTTTAACAGAAGTTAGTACTTCAAGTTTTGCAACTGCAGTTTCAGCAGCAAGCTGAAGATTATAAGCTGTTACAAATTGCTCGCTAGCTAGTTCACCTTGAGCTACAGCAGCTGTTTGCATAGCTGTAAGCGCATCAATCATTGCTTGTGCGCCTTCGCCTTCAAGAGCTAAGTATTCATTCGCAGCAACAAGTGCTTGTGCAATAGCAATTTCAAGTGCATCTACAGCAGCAGCAAAATCAGACGCAGCAGTAACTGCAGTCATCGCAAGCTCTTTTGCTTCAGCAGCGTTTGCAGCTGTATCTACCATTGCATTTTCTGCGTTAGCAAGTGCGCTAGTAGAAGCCGCTTCAGCTGTGTCTGCTAGTGATTTTTTCTCATCGGCAACGTCTGCAGTGTCTTCAGCAACTAGTTTTGCAGCAGCAAGAGCCACATCAAACTCTGTAATCGCTGCTTCAGCTTCAGCTACTAGTGCAGCTAGTGCCGCGTCGTATGCAACTGTGTCAGTTACAGCAACAGATGCATCTGTTTGCAACGATGTTGCAGAATCAAGAACTTGTTGGTAATCAGAGCTTTGAGTAACTAACGCTTTTGCAGCAGTTACATAGCCTTGTGATTTAACAAAAATAGAGTCTGCTTTAGCTGTTAAATCAGCCGTAGTAGCTTCATTTTTCAGTAATGTAACAGCGCTTACAAATGCAGCTGCGTTATCAGCTGTAAGAGCATCGCCACCCATTGCTTGAACATCTGCAAGTGAGCTTTGAGCTGTTTCAATGCTCATTTCTAATGCAGTAAGTGCAGTTTGAGAAGCAGTAACTTCTACTGTTAAAGCAGCTGCTAGAGCTGTATAAAAATCATCTCCAACTGTACATTCTGCACCAGTACAACCAATTACTTCTAGTGCTTTTTTAACTTTTACTGCAGCGGCTGCAAGGCTCGCATCAGTTGCTGCACCATTTTTAACAGCTTTATCTTTAGCAGCTTTTGCTTTTTTAGCAACATCAGCTGAGTTAGCAGCAAATGCAACTATCTCACCAGCAGTAGGAGCTGGAATTTTTGCTGCGAAAGCGGCTTCTAATGCAGTTTTAATGTCATCTTCAGTACCAGTAGCAATGGCAACAAAAACATTTGCAGTATTTGTAATAGCTGTTTGTAACATTGTCGCTATTGCTGCAATGCTAGCATCAGCATTACCTTTAAACTGGCCTGATTTAATACCAGCTTTAATGCTGCTCATTACATCACCAATTGAAGGTAAACCTTGAATTGAAGATGAAAGCTGTGCAATTGCTAAAATACCGTCAGTAAGTTCTTCTTCGCCATCAACATCACTTAAATCTACAGCGCCGCCGTTAGATAAATCACCAATAATAGCTGAAAGTAAAAGTGCAGCGTCTTGACCCATTACTTGTACAACAGTATCTAAGCTTGCTTTAGCAATTGCGTCTTCATCTACACTTGAACCTGAGTCAAGAACAAGAGCCGCCACTAACGATGTTAAGAAAGTAACATTAGCTTTATAAGAAGCTTCTACATTAGCATCGCCTGCAGAACCACTTACTCCAGATGTATCTGCTTCAACAGCTGGAACAAATTTAACAACTGAAAGCTCTAGGTCAGTTTTGTACCATTCGCCAAACTCAATCGCAGTATCGCCATCATTTACGTCATCTTCTTCTGGCGCTACATCGTAATCGCCACAACCTACGTAAGCATCACAACGTAAAAAGCTATCATCGCCTTCTGCAGACGTTTTAACAGTAATGTAAACTGGTCCAGTAAAGTCATCATCTAAGTAGATGCTGTAACGGCCGCTTTCATCAGTTAATACTTCAGGGTTAGCAGCAATTTTACTTGCTTCTACTGCAGCATCAGCAGCATTTTGTGATAGTGCTTCTTCAGAAAAAGACTCTGCTTCTGCTGAAGCAGCTGAGCGAAACGCAACAGGAACGCTTTGACCAGATGCATCTAAAGTCATTACAGTTACTACTGCACTTTTCATTGAACCTTTAACTGCTTTACCAGTTACTTCAATGTTGAACTGTGCATCACCTGTTGCAGTAAAAGATTCTACAGGTGTAACAGGAATGTTTCTGTCATTGTCCGAACCACATGCTGTTAAGCCTAATGTAAGTGCAACTGAAGCTGCAATAGGTGTAAATTTGATCGTACGCTTTATCATTTATTTCTCCTTGATAGCCTGGAATGAGTATCAGAAATTAGTTTAGTTGATAGTGGCTTGTGTAAGCTTTTATGTTTAAAAAGCATTAAAAAAGTACACAATCATAACCTTTGTTACCAGAACATTAAAAATACCATTAAGCTATATAGTTATGCTACATATTTATACGTTTTATAGAAGTATTTATCTTTATTCTATGAGCTACTTCTTTATCAGCATCTCTATTATTCAATAACCTATAGACACTCATAAAGAACCAGCACATATTGATACAATATATTCACTTTATTAAATGAATATTACATACAATCTAGTTTGTTAATTATATTCTTCAAGTAAATGCGATGGATGAGAGCTAAAAAAGAGGATAATTCGAAAAATTAATGAAAAAGGATTGTTTATAATGAATGTTAGTAGGTTTTACTTTAGCTAAGCAAACGTTTATAAAACTTGTTTACTTACCTAAAGTAAATGTTTAGTAATTACTGAGGGACTCTTACAACCCCTTCCATTAATACACGTGCACTTCGGCTCATACTTGCTTTGGTAACTAGCCAGTTGCCAGCATTATTTTTAGCCTCAGCACCTACTTTTAGCGTGCCCGACGGATGACCAAAGTTAACTTCACTCAATGCGCCTCCACCAGCGGCTATATTTACGAGTGTGCCTTCGATTGCTGCAGCCGTGCCAATAGCAACAGCGGCTGTGCCCATCATGGCATGGTGCAGTTTACCCATCGACATAGCGCGTACTAACAAGTTGATATTTGCAGCTTCAATAAGCTTTCCGCTAGACGCTTTATAATCTAAAGGCGATGCAACAAACGCAACTTTAGGCGTATGTTGGCGAGCTTGCGCTTCACTAATGTTAGTGATTAAGCCCATTTTAACAGCGCCATAAGCACGAATGGTTTCAAGCTTTTTAAGCGCTGCAACATCGTTATTTATATCGTCTTGCAGCTCTGTGCCGGTATAACCAATATCAGTGGCGTTAATAAATATGGTAGGAATACCTGCATTTATCATTGTTGCTTTTAAAGTACCAACACCCGGTACTTCTAAATCATCAGCTACATTACCTGTTGGAAATAACGCGCCATCGCCATCAGCGGGGTCAATAAATTCAAGTTTTACTTCAGCTGCAGCAAAAGTAACGCCATCGAGCTCAAAGTCGCCGGTTTCTTGTACTTCGCCATTTGTCATGGGGACATGCACTAATATGCTTTTTTTAATATTAGCCTGCCACACACGCACAATAGCAACACCGTTATCGGGCACTCGGTTTTTATCGACCAAACCATTACTAATGGCAAAAGCACCCACTGCTGAGGTTAAGTTGCCGCAGTTACCGCTCCAATCTACAAAAGGTTTATCTATTGCCACTTGACCAAACAAGTAATCTACATCGTGGTCAGCTTGCCCACTTTTACTTAAAATTACAGTTTTACTAGTACTTGATGTAGCACCACCCATACCATCCGTTTGCTTAGCATACGGATCGGGGCTGCCAATAACACGCAGTAATAAATTATCCCGCGCCTCGCCTGCTACTTGAGCAGGCTTTGGCAAGTCAGTTAAATTAAAAAATACACCTTTACTGGTGCCGCCACGCATATAGGTTGCAGGCACTTTAATTTGCGGTTTAAACATAATGCTTGCCCTTATGCAGATTGTGCTGCTTCTAAAAAGTCTTGTGCAAAGCGTTGTAACACACCACCAGCCGCGTAAATAGAAAGCTCTTCTTGGGTATCGATACGGCACTTCATAGGCACAGTGAGTACTTCACCGCCTTTACGAGTAATACTTAAATTAACGGTCGCACCTGGTTTTAAATCGCCTGCTACATCGTACGTTTCGCTGCCATCCAGCTCTAGAGTTTTACGCGTTGTGCCCGCTTTAAACTCAAGCGGTAAAACACCCATACCAATTAAGTTAGTACGGTGAATACGCTCAAAACCTTCAGCTGCTATTACTTCAACGCCTGCAAGTCTTACGCCTTTTGCAGCCCAATCGCGCGACGAACCTTGACCGTAATCGGCACCGGCTACGATAATAAGCGGTTGTTTACGCTCCATGTAGGCTTCGATTGCTTCCCACATACGTGTGTTAGTCCCTTGTGGCTCTAAGCGTGCATAAGAACCTTGTTTAACGTCGCCGTTTTCGTCTAGCACCATTTCGTTTAGCAGCTTTGGGTTTGCAAATGTTGCGCGCTGCGCTGTTAAATGATCGCCCCGGTGCGTTGCGTACGAGTTATAGTCTTCCTCTGGGACGTTCATTTTGGTCAGGTATTCACCAGCAGCACTACTTGCCATAATGGCGTTTGATGGCGATAAATGATCCGTTGTAATGTTATCGCCAAGAACTGCAAGCGCACGCATACCAGTCATTGTGCGCTCACCCGCAAGTGCACCTTCCCAATAAGGAGGGCGACGAATGTACGTACTTTCTGGGCGCCATTCGTAAAGTGGGTCGTTATCTTCACCGTAATCTACGGTTAAATTAAACATCGGCTCGTATACTTTTCTAAATTGCTCTGGCTTAACGCTTTGCTTAATAACTGCATCAATCTCTTCATCCGATGGCCATAAATCTTTAAGCGTAATATCGTTGCCTTGTTGATCTTGCCCTAGTATCCCTTTTTCAATATCAAAGCGAATAGTACCTGCAATGGCGTACGCAACAACTAAAGGAGGTGACGCTAAAAATGCTTGCTTAGCATAAGGATGAATGCGCCCATCAAAGTTACGATTGCCCGAAAGCACCGCTGTAGTGTATAAATCGCGATCAATTACTTCTTTTTGAATAACAGGGTCAAGCGCCCCGCTCATCCCATTACAGGTAGTACACGCAAAACCAACAATGCCAAAGCCAAGTTGCTCAAGCTCTGTTAGTAAGTTTGCATCTTCAAGGTATGATTGCACTGCTTTTGAGCCCGGTGCTAATGAAGTTTTAACCCAAGGTTTACGCGTTAAGCCTTTTGCATTTGCGTTACGGGCAAGTAGTGCTGCGGCAATTACATTGCGTGGATTACTAGTATTAGTACAGCTAGTAATCGCGGCAATAATACATGCGCCGTCTGGCATTAAGCCTTCTTCATTTTCAACAACACCCGAAATACCTTCTTTAGCTAAATCGCTTGTCGATACGCGGCGGTGTGGATTAGATGGACCCGCAATATTGCGCCCCACGCTTGATAAATCAAACTTAAGCACACGCTCATATTTTGCGGTTTTTAAGCTATCGCTCCAAAGGCCTGCTGTTTTTGCGTAGTTTTCTACAAGGGCAATTTGTTCTTCTTCGCGACCTGTTAAACGCAAGTAATCTATTGTTTTATCATCGATATAAAACATGGCTGCAGTTGCGCCAAATTCAGGTGTCATGTTTGAAATGGTTGCTCTGTCGCCAAGTGTAAGCGCATCGGCACCTTCACCGTAAAACTCTAAATAAGTAGATACAACACGTTGCTCACGTAAAAATTCAGTAATAGCCAACACAATATCGGTTGCGGTAATACCGGGTTGGCGCTTGCCTGTTAGCTCAACACCGACAATATCGGGCAAGCGAATATAAGAAGCACGACCAAGCATCACGCTTTCAGCTTCAAGCCCACCTACGCCCACAGCAATAACGCCCAGCGCATCAACATGTGGCGTGTGGCTGTCGGTACCAACTAAGGTATCTGGGAATGCAATGCCATCTCGGTTTTGAATAACCGGCGACATTTTTTCAAGGTTAATTTGATGCATAATGCCATTACCCGGTGGAATAACGTCAATATTTTTAAACGCAGTTTTTGTCCAGTTTATAAAGTGAAAACGGTCATCATTTCGTCTGTCTTCAATCGCGCGGTTTTTTTCAAATGCGTCAGGATCAAAACCGGCATGCTCTACCGCTAACGAATGATCCACTATTAACTGCGTGGGTACCACAGGATTCACTTTTGCCGGGTCACCGCCTTTGGCTGCAATTGCATCACGCAAACCGGCTAAATCAACAAGCGCTGTTTGGCCTAAAATATCGTGGCATACTACGCGCGCCGGATACCACGGGAAATCTAAATCTTGCTTGCGCTCAATTAGCTGATTAAGTGCATCGGTTAACATGGCAGGGTCGCATCGGCGTACTAGGTTTTCGGCAAATACACGTGATGAATAAGGTAGCGTGGCGTATGCACCTGGCTTAATTGCATCTACGGCTTCTTGGGTATCGTAATAGTCGACATTTGAGCCCGGTAGAGGTTTTCGGTATTGGGTATTATTAATTATGGTCATGGTAAGGGTTCGCTAATTTGGTGACGGTGTTTGCTCACAGCTAGCGTGTTTAATGAAAAGTTTGAGAAAAACTGCTCGCTAGTGGCTATGTGCAATAAAAAAAGTGAGCACATGCGTGCTCACTCATTTTTTAACGTGACTCTATTGGTGTGTAACTACGTGCATCAGGGCCTGTGTAATCGGCACTTGGGCGGATAATACGGTTGTTAGCGCGTTGCTCTTTTACATGCGCAGTCCAACCAGTAACACGGCTCATTACAAATATTGGCGTAAATAATTTAGTCGGAATATCCATAAAATGATAAGCAGATGCATGGAAAAAATCGGCATTACAAAACAGCTTTTTCTCGCGCCACATAATCTCTTCACAACGAACAGACACAGGGTAAAGCACGGTATCGCCTACCTCTGCCGCTAGTTTTTCAGACCATTTTTTAATAATTACATTGCGTGGATCAGATTCGCGATAAATAGCATGGCCAAAGCCCATAATTTTATCTTTACGTTCAAGCATACCCATTACTTCTTGCTCAGCATGCTCAGCACTTGTAAAACCTTGAATCATATCCATAGCGGCTTCGTTAGCACCACCATGTAATGGACCACGCAGCGTGCCAATCGCACCTGTTACACAAGAGTGAATATCAGAAAGCGTTGATGCACACACACGACCCGCAAATGTAGAAGCATTAAACTCATGCTCTGCGTATAAAATTAGTGATACATTCATCACTTGTGCAAATAACTCGCTAGGTGCTTTGTCATGTAACAGTGTTAAAAAATGTGCGCCAACAGAGTCGTCATCTGTTTGTGTTTCAATGCGTACGCCATCATGTGTAAAGCGGTACCAGTAACAAATAATACTTGGGAACACAGCAACCATACGGTCGATTGCATCATTGGCTTGGTTAAAATCAAACTCCATCTCAAGGTTACCCAACATTGAACAGCCCGTGCGCATTACATCCATTGGATGCGCATCTTTAGGAATATTTTCAAGCACAGTTTTAAGTGCATCTGGTAAGCCGCGTAAGCTTTTAAGTTTAGCTTTATATTCAGCCAATTCGCTAGTTATTGGTAACTCACCGCGTGAAAGTAAAAAAGACACTTCTTCAAACTGCGCTTTTTCGGCAAGTTCGCTAATATCGTAACCACAATACGTTAAACCAGAACCACTTTGTCCAACAGTACACAATGCTGTTTGACCAGCCACTTGTCCGCGTAAACCTGCGCCGCCTAATGCTTTATCTACCATGATCTTCTCCTATCTTAAATTTGTGTGTGATTTATTTTAATAGTTTTTATTTGTCAGATTTTGATGAAAAAAGGGTGTCGAGTGTGTTCTCGTACGTGTGGTAATCTAAAAAGTCGTAAAGCTCAGAACGCGTTTGCATATTTTCAATTTGGCTTTGTTGTGAGCCTTCATTTAAAATTGCTGAATACACGTTTAATGCTGCTTTGTTCATGGCTCTAAATGCACTTAGTGGGTAAAGCACCATTTCAACGCCTACATCGCTTAACTGCTCTTTAGTGTAAATAGGTGTTTGGCCAAACTCAGTAATGTTTGCCAAAATTGGAACGTTAATCGCTTTTGCAAATGCTTGGTAATCAGCAAGGTCGTGTACGGCTTCTGCAAAAATAGCGTCAGCACCGGCTTCAACACAGGCAGCTGCACGGTCAATAGCAGCATTTAAACCTTCTTTTTGAAATGCATCGGTACGGGCCATAATATAAAAATCGCTGTCGGTTTTTGCATCAACCGCCGATTTAATGCGGTCAACCATTTCACCTTGGCTTACAATTTCTTTATTAGGACGATGGCCACAGCGCTTTTGGGCTACTTGATCTTCTATATGAAAACCAGCTGCACCCGCTTTAGTCATTTCTTTTACTGTGCGTGCAATATTAAATGCCCCACCCCAACCGGTATCGGCATCAACAAGTAGTGGTAAATCGCTCGCACCCGTAATACGACGAATATCTTCAAGCACGTTATCAAGGCTTGTCATACCTAAGTCAGGCATACCAAACGAGGCGTTTGCAACACCGGCACCTGATAGGTAAATAGCTTGGTGGCCCATTTTTTCAGCCATCATCGCGGTGTATGCGTTAATAGTACCTACCACTTGTAGCGGGCGGTTATTGGCAATAGCGTGTTTAAATTTTAATCCTGCTGACATTACTTTATCCTCACTTTGAACGGTTGCTACGTGGAGTAACTTATAGTTTTAATCTGTAATTATGACTGTTTAACTGCTTTTGCTAGCTTTTAACTTTTAACTTTTAACTTTTAACTTTTAACTTTTAACTTTTAACAGCTTATGCTTTTTGCTTAGCTAATAAATCAAATTTGGTTTGGATATTTGCTTGCGATGCGCTTATATGGCGCTTCATAAGCATTTCGGCCAGCTCGCCATCGTGGTTTTCAATGGCGTTAATAATCGCTAAATGCTCATCAAACGCTTTTGATACACGCGGCCCTACCATGCCCATTTGCACACGGTACATCCGTATTAATTGATAGAGCTCATTACACAGTAAATGAATTAAATGCGCGTTTTTACTGCCTTGAATAATACGGTAATGAAAATCTAAATCGCCGGCTTCTTGATAATAAGATTCGCCCTCTTTAACACGTTGTGTTTGTAGGTGCTGATTAAGTAATTGCTTTAAGCCTTTTACTTCTTCGGGTTCCATATTGTCGGCAGCAAGTCTACATGCCAAGCCTTCAAGCGAACTACGAACTTGATAAACTTCAATCAAACGCTCAGCAGTAAGGGCAACTACTCGGCAACCTACGTTAGCTTTGCGCTCAACAAGGTAGCAACTTTCTAGGCGATTTAACGCCTCTCTAAGCGTTGCACGGCTTACACCATAACGTTTGGCAAGCTCAGGCTCTGATATTTTACTGCCTTGAACTATACTGCCTTCAACAATCTCACGGCGCATATCTACAAATACTTGATCTGATGCGGTAGTTATAGGCGCTTCGTTTAAAAATGTGTGTGTCATAAGTTATTTTTTAGATTGTCGACAATTAATGTGGTTACTATGGGCTTATTAAAAAATCATGTCAACCCTTAAACACATCACAATGACTAAAAAACACGCTTATTGTCGACACTATTAACCTAAAGTCGCATAAAAATGGGTTTAAAATGGACTAAAACAGTGAAGTGTCGACAGCGTAATAAATCAGATGTTACGCTTTTTAGCGCTGAAAACACCTCGCATAAATGCTATTATCGCGCTTTATTTTTATAGTATGAGCTAACGCGTGAACGCCAACACCTTTATTCCTGAGCACTTTATTGATGACGTAAAAACCTATTTACCAGCGCATCTAAACTTAGATGACTTTTTAAATGCGTGTCGTAGGCCCCTCAGAAAATCTATCCGCGTTAATACATTAAAAATTAGCATTGAAAAATTTGTAGAACGTGCAACTGAAAAAAATTGGCTGCTAACCCCCATACCTTGGTGCAGTGAAGGTTTTTGGTTAGAACGTCCCGAAGATGAAGAGCAAAACCTAGCCCTTGGTAATACCGACTTACACCTAAGCGGTGCGATGTACGTACAAGAAGCAAGTTCAATGCTGCCGCCTATCGCATTAAAGCAAAGTATTAAACTCGCTAACTCGCAAAATAACACCGTGCTTGATATGGCATCAGCGCCAGGTTCTAAAACATCGCAGCTAGCAGCTCTTATGGATAACCAAGGCGTGCTTGTTGCAAACGAGCTTTCGTCATCTCGTTTAAAGGTACTCAGCGCTACATTAAAACGCATGGGGGTTGGTAACTGTGCACTTTCGCACTTTGATGGCGTTATATTTGGCAACTACATGTTTGAATGCTTTGATAGCATACTCCTAGACGCGCCATGCTCTGGCGAAGGCACAGTACGTAAAGACGCCGACGCACTAAAAAATTGGTCAATAGAATCAAATATCAAAATAGCCCAAGTACAAAAAGACTTAATTAAAAGCGCTTTTTATGCATTAAAACCAGGTGGCACATTAGTGTATTCAACCTGCACACTTACCCCACTCGAAAACCAACATGTGTGCGATTATTTACTCAGTGAATTTAGCGACTATATAGCGCCTGAGTCACTCAGTGATTTATTTGAAGGTGCAAGTAAAGCAACAACAAGTGAAGGCTATTTACATGTATGGCCGCAAACATTCGATAGCGAAGGCTTTTTTATTGCTAAATTTAAAAAGTACGCAAGTTGCGATAACTCAAATCAAACTGTTAAAAAAGGCGCGTTTCCGTTCAACGAGTTTGATAAAAAGCAAAGTGCCGCGTTTATGCAATCGCTTAAAAAACATTTTGGGATAACCACCTTGCCAGGTAATTTAATGCAGCGTGATAAAGAACTGTGGTTATTTCCACAAGGGTTTGAAGCCGTGCAAAATAAAATTAAGTACGCACGTTTAGGTATTCAAATTGGCATCATCCATAAAAACGGCGTAAGACTAACGCACGAATTTGCTACAGTGTTTGGTAACAAGTGCAAAACGAATATTTACGCGCTAAATAACGAGCAAGCCAATGATTATTTTCAAGGTAAAGATATACGCTTAGCTGAAGCAACTCAAACAATAGGTGAAGTAGTTTTAACGCTGTGTGGTTGCCCTATCGGGCTGGGTAAATGGCAAAAAAATAAGATCAAAAACTCACTACCACGCGATCTAGTGCAAAATACGCAGTTAATAAGCTGGGGTTAAACTAAAGTACAAATTACGCATAATTAATCTAATCCTTTGTTATCAAATGTAACTAGGTGGCAAAATTAGTTATGCTTTATTGAGTAGCTTTACTATAGTTTTAAGTACTTTCTTCTTCTCCCTAACGAACCAGAAAGTTTTTAGTTAACGCTAGGCTCAATTTAGAGTCACTTTATAGCCCAGAGGTTTTTACAAGCCTTTGGGCGTTTTTATTTGCAGTTTCTTCTGTAAACAGTACTACTTCTTACTTTTTCAAACGCCTTACCAAATTGTAAAGATAAACAAAGAATTGGCAAAGCATCAACTTGCTTAGCCACATCAAAAACTTGATAAAATTTATAACCATATTTAACGGCTAAATTTAGTTCAGCAACATACAATGCTTTATACTTTGGAGATAGTTTCTGCCAGTTCATTAGAGCTATTTGAATAATACCAAGCTGCACATCAAACTTGTACGGCCCAAATTTTTTAGCCTGCTGAATATACTCATATACTCGTTCTGTAGGCCCTTCTTGATAACTAACTACTTGTGCTAGTGCAATCCACGTTTCTGACCATGTTTGCCTTAACCCTAATGACTTTAATAGATCTTTCTCTGCTTGTTGATAAACCAAAAGCTTATTGTTATTTTGCTCGCTATTCACAGCTAGGTTTAGCATTTTTATATATGCACTAAGTTGCCAGTAATGTGGCTGTGAAGGGTCCTGGCTTGTTGCAAATGTAATTGCCCTATCTACAAGCTCTAGCTCTTCAGGAGTAATTGTCCTTTCAGGCTGCTTTAAAATATTGAGGGCATTAAAATACCATGTATTTGCACGCATACTTTGTAAGCTTTGATAACCTATAGCTAATGTAATAACTGCAAGTATAGCAATTTGTGTGAGGCGGTTTGTATTTAAATTACTCATTAAACAACGACTCAGTTAAACGCTTAGGATTAGTAAAAAACAAATGATGTGCATCATTTTGACCTATCAACTCCTCGACTATTTTTTTAGCTTTACTTAAAATAGGAGGCCTACGCTTAACTGAATGAGCATCAGATGCAACATAAGTTACTAAACCCTTTTCTAGCATATCTATACTAATATTTTTTGCAGTTTCGCCCCATGCACCTTCAATGCTTGAAGCCGTTAATTGAAACTCACATCCTAATTGCTTTAAACGCTCAATATAAAAAGGATTTGCTTGAATATCGCGATTACGCTCAGGGTGAGGAATAATCACCTTTATATTTTGTTTAGCTAGCCAATTTATAAACTTATCGTAACCTTGCGGTACATGCGAGTGCGGGAGTTCTAATAATAAATAATTTACTGAATTAAGTGTACCAATAAACGGGAGTTTATTACTAAGCACTAAACTCATTAGCTCTACATCAAGCCTAACTTCAGCGGCCACAGCTAGTTTAATACCAATATTATTTACTAATGCCTGTGCTTTTAAATTAGCAAGTTTGCTATACAATTGCGAGGCCGAGTTATTAAATCGCCCAATATGTATATGTGGCGTGGCAACCATATGGGTTATTCCATCATTTTGTGCAATATTCAATAGCGCTAAAGAATCACTTAAATCTTTAGCGCCATCATCTATTCCTGGCAAAATATGAGAATGAATATCAATCATAGATTTGCATTTAACTATGCATTAGGTTGTTCAGGTTTTTGCGAGTAATCATAATAGTCGTAATAACCATGGCTATGCTCGTCTTTACTTTTACTCATATCTACTTGGTTAAGCACAATACCTGCAACATGAGCTTTAGATTCAAACAGACGTTCAATACCCGCTTTAATCGGTTTAATTCGTGTAATATCCGACTTAACAACATAAATTACCGAGTCTACACTCTGTGCAATAACTAAAGCGTCACTCACAGCCTGTGTTGGTGGTGTATCTATAATTATATGGTCATACTTAGTTTTTAATATATCGAGTACTTCACTAAAGCGCGTGTTAGATAAAAGCTCTAATGGATTACCTGGGATCTGCCCGCTTGGCATAATAGCAACACCCGACTGCCCATCTACATGAACACACTCACTTAACTGCTCAGTACCTACGATTAAATTACTTAACCCCGGATGAAATACCGGTATATCGAAGCGCTTAGCTATACTTGGTTTGCGCAAATCGGCGTCAATTAGCAATACTTTACCCATTTGAGCAAGCGACATAGCTAAATTAGCTGAGGTCGTTGTTTTACCCTCACCCGGAGCACTTGATGTTACGGCTATTACTTTATGATCGCGCTCTAACTGAGTTAATAGCAAACTAGTTCTGAACGTTCGTACCGACTCTGCAAAACGCCTATAGTTATCATCCAGATAAGCATGTATCGGAAACACGCTATTTTTGGGTGTTTGTACATGCGGTAAAAGCCCAAGCATACGCTGTGCTAACTTACTTTCGACATCACTTTTAGTTTTAACGGTATCGTTAAGCGCGTCAAATATAAAGCTCATGACTACTGCAAAACCAAAACTTGCCACAAAAGCTAAAATAACAATTAATTTTTTATTTGGTTTTGCTGGATCATTTGGGGCATAAGCTCTATCAGTAAAACGTGCAGCAGCAGAGCTAAAATCACTCGTTACTTCTGTTTCTTTTGAGCGAGATAAAAACGTGTTAAATATACTGCGATTTGTTTCTACTTCACGTTTTAATTGGTTGTATTGAGTTTCTTTGCGGGTAATATCTTGATATTCGGCACGAATTTTAACTAAGTCACGTTCAAGCGCGCTAACGGTACGTGTTATCCGGTTTAGCTCTTTTTCAATACCCGTAATAAGGCCTTTAATTTGTTTGTTTAAATTATTTTTTACCGTTGCTAACTCTGCTTTAGCTGAGATCATACGCGGATGTTTAGGGCCGTACACTTCGCCTAAATCACTGAGTTTACGCTCTACTAATATAACTTCGCGCTTTACGTCCTGTATTACTTTGTGGGATGTAATTTCAGGCATACTCCCTAATAACTCCAAGTTATTATTGCCGTACTCAGTTATTACGCGATTTATACTCTCAAGATTATTTTTTTCATTGCGCGCTACAATTAACTGTTGTGATATTTGCTCAAGCTCTTGTGTGGCGAGCCCAGCTATACCTTCAATATCAACTAGTTTTTGCTTCTCTCTGTAGTTTTGTAAGCGCACTTCTGAGTCATCGAGTTGAATTCGTAATTGCGATAAACGCGTATTTAACCAGTTAGAGGCTTGTTGAGTAATCCCCATTTTTGCACGCATTTGGCTATCTATATAAACTTCACCAACGGTATTCGCTACAAGCGCTGCTAGTTTAGAATCGCTCGATTCAAAGCTAACTCTAACGAGTTGAGTTTTAATAATAGGCGAGACTGAAAGACGTGACTTAAATACAGCTAATAAACCAAGCATTTCTCGTTCTGCTTGTTCTTGTGCATCATATACCGTTTCTTCCTTTTTATTTAAAAAAGGGAGTTGCTCTTTTATCGCTGTTTTAAGTTCACCCAACGCAGACGGCTTAGCTATAAAGTCTGTATGCGCTTTTAAATTAAGCTTAGTGATTACTTCGCGGGCAATACTGTCCGATTTAATCACCTCAAACTGCGTCAGATAATATTCTTTTTTTGTCGAATCAAGACCGTATATCTCTTCAAAGCTTACTGCCTTAGTTTGCTCAGCTTCTATAAGTAAAGTAGCAGTTGCAATGTATTTTGGCACTAAGGTCAAAGCCACCATAATAGTTAACAAAGTAACTACAATAGCAAACCCTAAAATACGCCATTTAGCGAGTTTAATTACATTAAGGTAAGATCCTAAATCAATAATTTCTTCATTATTACTTAGGTTTTCATTTGTTTGGTTCATTAAATACTGCCCTGTAAACTGCTTAAAACAACCGTTGTTCAATTTTTATGGTATCGCCCGCTGCAATTTGGCTATTTAAACTACCTTTTTGTTGCTGCTGTTTAGTTTGCTCTTTAAATATGTATATTTTATCAATAGAGGCGCGCTCAGTTAAACCACCGGCAAGCGCAATCGCTTGATTAACTGTCATTGCGGGTTGATAAGGATAAGCGCCTGGCTCTTTAACTTCACCATGAATATAAAAAGGTCGGTATTCAATTACCTGCACATATATATTTGGATTTACTAAATAATCAGGTTTTAAACCTTGTGTTATAACTTGTTCAACTTCAGAAGTGTTAAGACCAGCTAATTTAACTTTACCTAAAAAAGGATAATTAACTTCCCCACTATTACCTAAAAGTGCAGTAACCTCTAAATCGGGTTGGCCAAATACTTTTATTTCTACCTTATCACCAGCACCAATTACATAACTTTGCGCTGTTTGCGCAAAGCTAACACTACTAAATATTAGTAGTGTTAAACTAAAAATAAACTTCATTAGTTAGCCTTTAAAGCAAACGTAAAATTAACACCTACAACTACTCGATCGAACTCAATTGCATTTTGTGTAGAATTTTTATCAATAAAATCGACATAAGTAGAAACCATACCAAATCTACTCGCAATATAATTTAAACCTAAGCGTGCACTTTTAGTTTTATCTTTTCGGCCAATATCACCTGTGTATTGCTCGTCAATATAAGTAACTCCTACAAGCGAACTTAAATAATCGCTCCAGCTATGTGTCCAATTAATACCGTAAAAACTTTCTTTAATATAATCGCCTTGTACTAGCGGATCTTTAGCTGAGCGACTTGTTGTTAATTGCACTGTAGAATAACTAAGTGGCTGCCAGTTAACCCCAGCTTCCCAACTTAAACCGCTAAAACTCTCACGTTCATTGGCACTAAAATCTTTATTTTGATAACCCAATTTAAATGAGCCTGAGGTAAGCGCGGTTGCTTCCCACTCCATACCAAGCAGCACCTTTACGTCGTCTGAGTCACGTGATATGCCGCTACTTGCTAAAAAATCGTAACGGTAATTTTCTTGCTTAACTTCTAAAAATGTACGTGTAGCAGCTTGAGTATTGTAATAACCGGTAATACCAACTAACGATTTATCATAATCACGAAACTGTGACACGGCTCTAAAATTTTGATATTTTTTACTATAAAAACCCGCGTTTAAAGCAACTTGTGCTTTTGAGCTTTGCGCACCATATTCATAGCGTGCTGTAATATTTTGCTGCTGGTATTTTACAAGCTCATTTACTGCATCCCCAAGGCCCTCAGTTAAACCACTGCCACGCGGCTCATAAAGCCAGTCGGCTTTACCATTAACATCTAGGCGATGCTGGCTGGTAAACTCTTTATGTACACCAACACCAATATTTACTTGGGTAAAATTATCAACGCTCTCCTTATTATGCAAAGAGCTACTTGTGCCTAAATCAAGGTTGTAACTATCGGGGCCGTCTTCAATAGCTGCCTTTATATTAGGGGTAATGGTCCAAATTGTACGTGACTCTTCATTTTCTGGCGTACTAAAAAAGTTATTATTACTGCTTATACCCGTTTGTAACGTTGGCGTAATTTCGGCGCCATCTTTAGTTATATAACTACCTGGTTTTAAATTAGCAGCCGCAGGTGCTGCGACCCCTACACTTAACAAAGCAAATATAGGTGCAAGTGTTTTAGTATGCATTCGCATTCTTAAATCCTTTAAAAATTGTCATAAAAATAATTTTTATATCAAACCATAACGACCAGTGCTTAATATAATGTAAGTCAAATTCAACACGTTTTTCCATTTTGTTCAGCGTATCAGTTTCGCCGCGCCATCCGTTAATTTGAGCCCAGCCTGTTATACCTGGCTTTGCTTTATGCCTAAACATATAAAACTCTACTTTTTTACGGTATTCCTCATTATGGGCAACCGCATGAGGCCTTGGCCCAACTATCGACATATCGCCTTTTAAAACATTTATAAATTGCGGTAATTCGTCAAGGCTTGTGCGGCGTAAAAAGCCACCTAAAGGTGTAATACGCACATCATTTTTTGTGGCTTGCGTTACCACTGCACTGTTTTCGGTAACACTCATTGAACGAAACTTCCATACTTTAATTTTACGTCCATCAAGCCCGTACCGGTCTTGCTTAAAAATCACAGGGCCTTTTGAGGTAAATTTAACAGCAAACGCAATTGCAACAAGTACAGGAGAAATCAGCATTAAAATAATAGAGGCAACAACTATATCTTCAGTACGCTTTATAAATTCACGAGCACCTATAAACGGTGATTCAAACACACTTAATGTGTCAACATCCCCCACATGCTCAATACGAGCATGTATTAAGTTAGATATTAAAAAGTCAGGAATTATATGCACATCAACCGTTGTATCACCCAGTTGACGCAAAATATCAGCTATACGCTTATCAGCTTTCATAGGTAAAGCAATATATAAAACGCTAATTTCACCATCACGGGCTGCATCTACTGCATTTTGAATTCGTCCTGCAACATCGTGTTTTGTTGAGTTTTCAAAAAGTCGCTCTGGTTGCCTGTCATCATAAAAACCTAAAAACTTAAAGCCAAGTTCGTCATTTTTAGTAATCTCGTTATATAAATGTACTGCTGACTCGGTAGCCCCAACAATGGCAACATTGCGTAAATTTAACCCTAGTTTACGTCTACTTCTTTTAAATAAGTATGCAGCAAGGCGCCAAGCATATAAAAAAGTTACGCTTAACAAAAACCACAAACCCAGACCAATACGCGAAAGCGACTCAGTAAACTTAAATGCAAACGATATAACTAATAAAACAGAAAATGCAGCAAATAAGGAGCCCCAAGCACAAAGCACCATAGTTCTAAATTTACCAGCACGCCAAGAGCGATAAGCGGAGAATATTTCAGCACAGTATAAAAAGCTTAAAGCAACGGTTAAAACCGAAACCATATAAATAGGAGTGAGCTCAAAGCTATAGAACAAAGCCGAGCACTGAAAGGCTAAAAACAATGCAAAAATATCGAATAATCGATAAAAATTCGCATCAGACGAGCCATTAGGCTTAAACGTCCTTGAAGATGTCATACTATGTATCCCTATAGATATCTTAAAAGTGAAATAAGCTCCACAAAACTGTGCGGCAAATGTTACAGTATCATACTAAAG